>DATKTJ010000031.1:0-36052 GCA_035531235.1 Halothiobacillus sp.
CCTCAATCAGAGCTTTATGAATTTCTTTCTATGGGGAAACAACTCACCTTGTGCCTATCAAGGAGCTTGTTCATAGGGTTTGTGGTCGCGGGGGAGAATCCTATGCCACTCAGCAGTTGTAACGACAGACGTTCATGCTCAGATACAGGTTGTATGCCTCGCCGCTGCTCAGCCAGCGCCGAACGTGGGCATCCCGCGCGGCATCGTTCAGTGCATGATCGAGCTCACAAAACGCGCCATAGCGATGGCGGGGGCTGTCGGCCGATTCAGCAACGACCTGATCGTCAACGACGAACAGCGTGTATTGGGGATACTGACCGCCTGCTGCGGCAAATGCGGCTGCGCCATGGGCCGCGAACAGCTTTTCAACCTGCTGATTGAATTCGGTTTGCGTGAGGGCTTGGTTCATAAGGTATTTGTCTTGAAGCGGAGTGAAAGTCATTCGATGGCGAAAGTGTAACAGTCGCCGCAGCGACGATCATGGACGAGATACCCTGACACAGGCAGAAACCATGTGCTCAGACCGAGGTCATCGCGCCGTGTTCAAACCGAACAATAAGCTGCATATTCGGGTTTTCCGGTGTGATCTCCTCCCAGAAAACGGTAGCAGTTCAAACTAGGCTACCTAATATCCACTGTTTAGCAGCCGTAGAATTAAAAGCTTTTCTCCCGTACCCTTCGGTTAACAAATCTTCAGGCAGAAACTCATCATACTTTTCAATAATTTTTTGCTGAATAGAAAGGGTTCTAGCCAGTTCGGCTTCATCCGGTAGCACATCATTTGCTATATCTATTAAGCAATTCTTTATGTTATCTGCATTAGAATTTTGTACTTCAATAACACCAGCAAAATTACTGCACACAAATCCGCTTCTAATGAGTAAAACTGTAATGGTGTTAACTACTTTATCGCCCATCCATGAAAAAATATAACAGTGTTTACCGCTTTGATAGACGTGCTGGTCTTCAAGGTTGGCTTCTTTAAAAAGGTTCGCTCCTTCTAGAAATAACTGCCTTCCAAGATTATCCACAAAATCTATTTTCTGATTGCCAACCTCAATTCGATAGTCACCGGTGCGATAGATGCTTAACATCTCTTGTCGAACCCTGTCATGAATCGACATGCCGCTACCGTTAAATTTCGGAGGTTTGCCGCCTTTTGTAGCAGTCACATAAATGACTTTATTTTCATCATCAATATCCGTTACCTTCCACCTACGGCCACCAAATATAATGTGCTGATCTTTAAGAATTAGCGAATCAACGGGTAGCGTTCCAAGTGTTTTACTTCCGGCAACAATGCGGAATTCCTCTGGTGTTTTAAATACAGCATAGAAGGTATAGGAATTGGTAATACGTTCGCCTTCACTTCCTAAGACTAGTTCACCGCTATTTAGCTGCTGTATCAGTTGAACTATCCCCATATGAGACAATAGTTGTTTGAAGTGCTGAATAGATATTTCTTTGAATGATCCTTGATCACACAATAAAGAGTACAACTGGTCTGCTCTAACGCTTCCCCACTGTGCTATTACGGCAAGAATCTGGTGTAAAAATGTCGATAGGTGCATTTGCTCTGTATCTGCTGGTTCAAACCAACTCTCTACGATAAGCAACCGTATCATTGCTAATGACTGAACCAACTCTAATCTAAGACCATCTACAATATTAGATTTATCACTCAGTTCATTTTCAGCGATGAGCATTCGTAAAATAGAGGGTGAATTTCTTCTGCCGGATCGACCTAACCGCTGACGTAAACTTGATACTGAGTGTGGAGCAGTAACCTGAATAACAGAACTCACTTTGCCGATGTCGATACCTAACTCTAAGGTCATGGTACAAATGGCAGTAGTAGGTAGGGTTTCTTTTTGTAATCTGGCTTCTAAATCCTCTCGCAGTTCTTTGGCTAAAGAACCGTGATGTGGGAAAAATTCATTCGGTACGACTTGCTGTTCGCATAAATCGCTTAACTGCGCAGCAATACTTTCTGTCCGGCTGCGGCTATTTGCAAAAACCAGATGTGAGTCACCTCTACAGAGTTTGAAAATTTCCTGACAAATCTGTTGTTCGGCAGAGGTGCGTGTTTCATCAGCCATGATATCTATCGGTTCTAAATATCCCTTAACCTGAACCTTAATAGTGCTTTGGTGTTGACTGCTGGTAATGGTTTCACAAGGCAGACTATTATTGGGCCTGAGAAAAAGAGGAACTTTATCCAGATCTCCAAGAGTCGCACTTAGCGCAACGCGTGGAATGGGGTTGGAAATTCGGCCTGTAATATGTTCAAGACGAGTAAGTAAAGAGAGTAATTGCTGACCTCGTTCTGTTCCAATAAACGCATGAAATTCATCAATGCCGATATATTTGAGAGAAGAGAAAGACTGCTTTACCCATCCCGGTTCTCTAACTAAAAGTGATTCCAAGGATTCAGGGGTAATAAGCAGAATACCTGAAGGATTGCTTCTGGCTTTCTTCTTTTTGGATTGAAGGCTATCACCGTGCCACGGCGTAACCTGCATATCGAGCATTTCACTTAAATTTTCGAGTCTGCGGTACTGATCGTTAATCAGTGCTTTTAAAGGACTGATATATAGAATACCAAAGCCGTTTTCCTCTTCGGTTATTGCACTACATGCGGGTAGAAAAAAAGCTTCTGTTTTACCTGCCGCTGTTGATGCGCTAATCAGCACATCTCTGTCACCGGCTAGAATCGGTGCGATTGCCAGTTTTTGTATTTCTCTTAAATCAGGCCATCCCTGATTAAACAACCATTTTTGTACACGCTTATCAAGGCGCTGATATTCCTCTATCATAGTTTGAAATCAGCTAGTTCGTCAGAATTTAAAATTTTGCCTGTCTCTTCGTCCACCATAATTTCATCTATATCACTTGGATGATCATCCTCAATCGCAATTGATTGAACTAACTGCGACCATTGCATAGAAGGGTTTTGCTCCAAGACTGCAAGCATATCTAAAAATGCTTTGATGGTATTTCTCGGTGTTCGGAAATAGGCATCTCCGATAGTCTGGCTGCAATGGTGTAGAAAGGATTTGAGAGCGTCATCTGGCACGAGATATTTAGACGTATCGCCTTCAGCAAAAACATGACGAAGATTTTTCAGGAGAATATAAAGTTCTTCTGGTGTTAAGCTCGCTAGATGAAGTGCTGGAGAGGAGTAATCAATCACACCTGCTCGCTGTGCAAAGCTGTTTTCAGCTAAACGGGACTGCAATGCTTCATAACTATATAATCCTCTACGAGGATCTAATAAAAATTCTGGTGTTCCACCCAGTAGAAATCCAAGATATTCAGCTGACCCTTGCAAACAATCATTAAGTATTCGCAGAATCTGCTCATAGTTAGATATACGTGCTTGTGTGCTGCTTAATTTATAAAGATTGACCATCTCATCCAAATTAACGAGTAAGCCTTCATAGCCTGCCTGACGTACAAATAGACTCATAAGTTTTAACGCATCATAAAACGAGTTGTCAGAAATAATCGTTCTGACATCAAGATCTCTTCTTGCATCGGTCTTAGTGGTGTATTCAGCCCGCAACCAACGAATAGCACTTGATTTTAGTTCCTCGTTATCCTGCTCATGACCGTTCCAGTAAGCATCAATAACTTTTGCAAAATCATATCCTCCAACCAGTTCTGACAAGGACGCTAACTTTTGATGTATTACTGCTGAAACTTCGCTGTTCTTTTCAGCGGCTTCTTTACGAGCCTGAGTTACAAATCGCTCTACAACACTGGCTAACGCATTTCCATCTGGCTTATTTCGGGTTGCCAGATTTTTCATAAGCTCGGAATAAAGATTTCGCGCTTGACCTGATGAAGCGTGCACACGTCGATCAGGTGAAAGATCCGCATTGACCGTAACCAGTTTCTTTTCAAGGGCAATGGAACGTACTACGCTCAGGAAAAATGTTTTCCCTGAGCCATAATCACCAATGATAAGTCTGAATGCTGCGCCACCTTCAGAGATTCTTTCAATGTCCTTATATAGTGCTTTAACCTCATTGCTTCTACCTACCTGAATATACTGAATCCCAATTTTTGGAGTCACGCCTGATTTCAGTGATTGAATGATTGCGTCACGTTCTTTTGACCGGATACGTTTTTCCATAAGTTTAACCTTCTATTTCTTCTACGATTTCCTGATCGACATAAATTGCGCCACCATCCTCTTCAAGTACAGCTGCATCCACTTTATCAAACGACCAGTCATTAATAGTTTCCAATGCTCCGCTAACCATCAGACCTGAATCACGGCACAGAGCTTCTACTTCCTCACGAGTCCATTTGTCTTTTCGTATCAGGCTTTCAAACAAAGCATAATGCTGTTTATCAATTCCGATTTCTTCCTCTGTAGTAGTGCTGTCCGTAGTTGAGACATCGGATTCACCTGTAGGTTCGTTTTCCATAAATATTGCACTCAACATGCTTTGTACATCTTTGGTTTCTGATTCATGAATCGCTAAGATACTTTCATCCAACTGGAACGAATTAGGAGCTGACGAAGTGGTTTCTGATTGAGAGCGTGAAGGTTGTAATCCAGCTTTACTTGATGACATTCCATGAATGTCTCTGGTAACAAGGGCTTTATCAAGACCTAGCATGGTATAGAGTTTTTCAAGCTGTTTTATTTCTTCTGGATCTATTTTTCCATCGGCCATAGCTACACCGACAAGTATGCGGCTAACCGCTGATTTTTCTGTTTTACCTAATGCTTCCAGCCTGGCTTTCAAGCCAGTTATATTTGAAGGTGTATTGAGCATCCATACTAAGTAGGCGTGTAGTGACTGTTTTTCGGTAGGTGATAGATTGGTATCGTGATCAATCAGCTGAGTTAATAAATTTAATTCCGCCTGATCGACATGAGAATCAATTGTGGCAACCATTGCCCCTAGTCGGAGTGCCATACCCATTTCACTATAAGCCTTGGATGGTTCAAAGTATTTGCCATGTCCTCCAGGGAAAAGAACAAGCTTTCCATCTGGGCTCGTTTTAGCATGATGGTAACGAGTATCAGGAGCTATGCCATAACCCGCTTTTTGAGCAAGGTTCTGAATTAATTCAGCTTCCTTTTTATTGATCTTGGAAGGTAAAGGTGATTTGGTATATGTCCAGAATTCCTCAACATCAACCAACCCTTTTTTTGTTGAAATAGCATCATCTGCCCATTTCTTAAATTTACCTAATCCTAGCGTAGTTCCTAAATCACTTAGTTCGTCGGGCAATAACAATACGGCTTCAATGTCTGTCCGTGAAGTATCCGGTTTGGCGAGATACCTGCTATAAGCATCTAGTTCTGCTGTACATTCATCTGCAATTGCAATCAGTTTATTTACAGGAACTTTTAAATTACTTGGGTCGGGAAGATCCTGTTGAGGCAAGGATATACCACGTAGAGAGGAGCTGGCGGGATGATACTCAATCTTTAATCGTGTTTTATTGGGTTTGACAACAATGCCGTCACCATATTTTTTACTATAGAGGCGTGTAAACATCTGGCTAAACTCATAGCCACAATGCCGTGCCGGTTTCTTTAAATTATAATCTGGATAAAACCGAATCCAAGCCAATGCTAGTTCGGCGGGAATGGGCTCTTCATCATTTACTGTAGTGGCGAGTCTATGCTTAAACAATAGTGAATCCCTTTGAGGCGTTTTCTCAAGATCAAGATGCGATACTACATGAGGGCGTAGTAGACACATGATTTCCAATAGGCGTATGGAGTAATTTGAAAAAGAACGACTACTGCCGTAAATGCCTTTTAATCGTATAACTTCGTCAAACAATGCTTTAAATTCTGAGTCATCCACTGTCTGTTTAAGTGAATCAACGGTAATGCGCCTTTCAATGCCATACAAATAAATAAAAACATAACCCAAGGGTGTGTCTGGATCATTTCTATTACCGGATAGCCAACTAAGGAAAGCTCCACGCCCTTTAGGTGTGAGCGATATAAATTTAGGCCAATAACCTAAACTTTCATCTTCAAATGTGGAGGGTTTGTTTTCAATTTCTAGCAAATCATCAACTAATGAGGCTTCAGTTTCATATCCATCTAATGAACTTAGAACTCCCCCAAAATAAAAATTACCACCAGTAATTGTTTGCCCCTTAATGATGATGGATTCACCAGATTTTATCCATTTTCCTTGGGTTTTGTTTTTGCTTTTTTCCTCTTCATGGCCATAAGAAATACTAAATGTAGCCAGATCGTCATCGTCACGATTACTGTTCGCTACCATCCGATTACTCGTAGTTATGGTTAATCGAATTTCATTTTCGGGGCTTGTCCTATTATTATCTTGAACTTTCTGTTTTGAAGATGTTGCCATTGTTTTAATGACGTAGTACAAAATTACTGCACCTGCTACTAATAACCAAAATTCCATATTCGCCTCAGTTGTGATTTTTTTTGGGATTGCACAGTCGTTTCGGCTGCCGTATTACAAATAATATACACTTTGGCAGGTGTATATTTTTTGGTGAATAGGTGCATAACATGTCTCGTCATTATCTATTCATATGTTCTTATTGATCCTAGCGGAAATAGAGGGCTTCGTGAGCGGGGGTAAGTACACCTCCTGCTCAATTGCCAGCCCGGTACCGGGCTGGCAACGTTATTTGGCACCAGCATCACAGTAACCGCCAGTAAATTCAATAGCCATGCTAGATTTTGGTGCCGGTAGCCGCTGAAGGCGGGGGAAGCCGTTCAGGCGCGCCATCTGTAGCACCAGCGCAGGACCGGGGGGCAACGCGAAGCGGGGGCGGAGCATTTTCAAATTGGTTCTGTGGACGTGCGTCCAACCCATCAGGAGCCGAGTAGAAATTGAAGGAAATGGGTTCTGCCTTGTTTTTACAACCGTCCGTGAAAAGGATCGAGTGCAGACATTAACAGGTGGGGTATCGTCCGCTTTGAACGAGAAGCGGACTAATGGGCTTCTTTTGTAAGTTCACCTTATAAAGGCAGATTCCTGATGAAAGCAGAGTAGCACTAGCGGACTGCTCACAAGCATACTTCTCTGTGCATGACGTATTAGTATGGGTGAGCATTTCAGACCGCTTCTGCATCATGCACAGAGAAGTATGCTTGTGGCGGTTTTTTTCATCTGGGGTTGAGTTCGGTTTCAGTGATCATATTGGGCCTTTTTAGTGGTAACCCCAAAATTTACCAGGACCCGTGGCGAGCAATGCTTCATATGCGGGGCGCGCCCGCAATCGACGGGTGGAAATGGTGCTGCAGTAGTCGGATAGGCTGCACCTACGGAGTAGCGCGTCGGGTCAACCGACCATGATCAAAACGGTCTAATTCGATTGGGTTGAGTCAGGCGCTGATGTTTTGTTTACCCGATCTCCATAGCGTAGTTTTTGTCCTGCGGGGTGCGCGGCCATCGGTATCGGGCTCTCGTAATGTTTAGATCCGTAGGTTTCATTTGTGCTTGCCGGTGTCTCGATAGCATGTCGGCTGGGTAAGGCGGTGGATTCCTGTGCGTTTGAAGCTTCGGCCTTTCCCTTGGTGAAAGAATCTCCGGACCCGGTGCCGCTGAAGATGAAACTACCGAACAGGACCGTGCTCAGTGCAATTGTTTTGAAGGCATGCATGAGGCGAACTCAATAAGGAATAAGACTTTTGCAGTTTGCCGTAATGGGATTTCGTTGATATTGCCCAGTTGTAACCAGCTGTTACCGGGTAGGGAGTTGTACGTTAAAGCCCGGCGATGCCGTAGCGTTGAAGTTCTGCCTGCCATTTGCGCCAGTCGGGCAGGTAGTGATCCATGAAGGCGTAGAAGCGGGCATTGTGGTGGCGTTCGTGCAGGTGGACGAGTTCATGGACGAGTACAAGGTCGATGCATTCGACGGGCATTCGGGCGAGTTCCAGATTCAGCCAGATGCGCCGGTCACGGAGGTTGCAACTTCCCCAGCGGGTTTTCATGCGCTTGATGCCGATGAAGCTGGGATCAACGCCGATTTGTCTGGCCCAGTGGGGTACGCGTTCGTCGAGCGTTTGCTGGAGGGTCTCTCTCAGGTGCTGGTTCAGCCCGAGCTTGATTTGCGCGGGAGTGGGGTTGGCTTCGCGCCGGTGAAGCCGAAGTATGCCGGCGTCTGGTTCGGCCCGATTGCTACGGGCGCCCGCGGTGATATGCAGTGCCAGATGTTGGCCGAGACATTGGATGGGCGCGCCATGCCCGAGGGGTTCGGTTGGGGCGCTTGCCGTTGTTTGGCGCATGCGGATCTGTTGCTGGCGGATCCAGTCCTGCCGTTCGTGCAGGAGATTGTCGATGTGGTTCAGCGAGACGCTGTGTGGGGCGCTGACGGTGATTTTCCCGTCTGGCGCCTTGATGCGCAGGTAGATGCGCTTGATCGGTTTGCGGGTGAGTTCAAAAACGACACCGGTTGTCGGTGCGGTTTCCTGGCTGACGCGGGGGGCAGTTTTGCGGCGCGCATCGTGGCCCGACTGCCTGGTGGGCAGGAGCGGGCGCAGCCAGTCGCGCAGGGTGCTCATCTCGACAGGAAAGGCTGGTTTTCGACGTTCAACTACCCCGCATGCCCGTTTGCGCGGGCGCGCTTGAGCAGGAATTCGCTGATGAGCCCGACGGGGCGGCCTGTGGCGCCTTTGTTCTCACCCACGTTCCAGGCGGTTCCGGCGATGTCCAGGTGTGCCCAGCGATAGTCCTTGGTGAACCGGGAGAGGAAGGCGGCAGCAGTCAGCGCACCGCCCTCGCGCCCGCCGATGTTGGCCATGTCGGCAAAGTTGCTCTTGAGTTGGGGCTGGTATTCGTCCCACAACGGTAACTCCCAGGCACGGTCGTGGCTGATTTCGCCTGCCTTAAGCAATTCCTGAGCGAGGGCTTTTTGGTTGCTGAACAAGCCACTGGGCACCCGACCCAGGGCGATCACACAGGCGCCGGTCAGGGTGGCCATGTCGATTACGGTTTCGGGCTTGTAACGCTTGGCATAGGTCAAGGCGTCACAGAGGATCAGGCGACCTTCGGCATCGGTGTTGAGCACTTCGATGGTCTGGCCGGACATGCTCTTGATGATGTCGCCGGGTTTGAGCGCGCCACCGCCCGGCATGTTTTCCACACTGGGAACGATGCCGACCACATTGATGGGCAGTCGAAGTTCCGCGACGACGGACATGATGCCGATAACAGCCGCAGCGCCGGCCATGTCGTACTTCATCTGATCCATGTCTGCGCCGGGTTTGAGCGAGATGCCGCCACTGTCAAAGGTGACGCCTTTGCCGACGAGGACGATCGGCGGTTCATCGGCCGGACCACCCATGTGCTCCATGACGATGAGTTTGGGTGCTTCGCGGCTGCCCTTGGCGACGGCAAGCAGGGCGTGCATGCCCAGTGCTTCCATCCGGGTCTGGTCGAGCACTTCGACCATGAGGTTCGGATGGGTTACAGCCAGGCTGCGCGCCTCTTCCGCCAGGGTTGTGGGTGTGCAGATGTTCGGCGGCATATTGCCGAGATTCTTGGTCAGGTGGATGCCCGAACTGATGGCCATGGCCTCCCGCAGGCTCGCTTCGGCTTCCAGCAGGGCTCGGCGGCTCGGGGTGATGAAGGTGACCTTGCGCAGGGGGCGGCGCGGTCCTGGGTCCGGGATGGATTTCAGTTGATCGAAGCGATACAGGGCGGCATCGATTGCCAGGACGCTTTGACGGAGGATTTGTTCGAGCTCGATGCCCTTGATATCCAGTTCGGTCAGGTGACTGACGCATTCGGTCGTGCCGCGATAGTGCAGGGCTTTGACCGCCGCCGCCGTCGCCTTGTTGAATGCGTTGAGGTCGAACTCTCGCTCCTTGCCCAGGCCGACAAGCAGAACACGCTCTGCCTGGATGCCGGGGATCGCATGGATCAGCAACGTGTCGCCCAGTTCGCCTTCCATGTCGCCCCGCCGGGTCAGCGCGCTTAGATGACCGTCGCTGGCCTTGTCGATGGCTTCGGCGGCTTCGGACAGCTTGCGCGCTTCATAAATGCCGACGATCAAACAGGATGTGCGTTGTTTTTCGGGGGCGCCACTTTTGACTGAAAATTCTAACAAGGCTTTTCTCCTGGGCTGGGGCATAGAATATCGATAGCAATTCTAGCAGAATCCATGGGCCGGGCGTGATGACCTGAGCGTGCGATTGCTGATACGCCGCTCTGGAAAACCACATCGACATACGCCGGGTTTGCTTGGGGTGTTATGGTGTTTTATACAAACCGGAATCCGGCGGACGGCGACCGGGCCTCGTGCTTTGCACAACTGCGTAAACAGAACATTCCCCGCCGCTTGCCGCGGTGTTACAGGAAGGCGTGACATGTCATATATCGAACCAGACGATGAATTTGAACCCGGTGTTCAGAACCCGCATCACTTTGAACCCAAGATCCGACCCTCGGGTTTGGGCGTGTTTTCCAAGTGGCTGCTGATTCTGGGTGGGGTGTTGACTGCGATCGGGGTGATCGGCGGTTTCAGCACCATGATTCTCGTGAAGGGCGGCGGCCATTCGATCTTTCTTGATCTGTTGATGCTGGCCCCGGCGGGTTCGCTGATGGCTTTTGCCGGGATTACCGGTTGGGTGATCAGCGGCGGGAAATAGGCGCTTTCAACCCGCCGAGGATGACCTCCGTCACCCCCCGTGCTTACCCAGTTCCCGATAGCGGGGGCAGGGTTCGCTGATGACGGTGGCCGGCCGCGTATCGAGGTGCAATGCCGTCAGTTCACGCCCCCACAGACAACCCTGATCAATTCCCCAGGTTTTGCGTCGATCCCGAGCTTCGCCCAGGGAAGACCAGTGCCCGTAAACAATTCGCGCATCCCGACTCGCCCGGCGGGGCATGTCAAACCACGGAATCAGGTCGGGTGAGACCTCGTCCAGTGGCCGTTTTTCCTTGAGATCCAGTCGCCCGTCAGCGGTGCAGTAGCGCATCCGAGTAAGGGCGTTGATGGTGTAGCGGATCTTCATGGTCTTGCTCATGCTTTCCGACCAGTAGGGCGGATGCTCGCCGAACATGGCCGTGAAAAACGGCATCGGGTCGGATTGCCGGAGTGCCTTTTGCGCCATTTTCGCTTGAGCCATGGCCATGGGGATATCCCAGGCGGGCGGGATGCCGGCGTGGACCAGCGTCCAGTTGAGCGTGGCGTCATAATGGATCAGTGGCAGGTTACGCAGCCAGTCGATGAGTTCGTCCCGATCCGGCGCCTGGAGGATGTCGTCGAGCGTGTCACCGGGCTTGGGCGATCTGTCGGTGAATGCACAGGCGAGCAGAAATAGATCGTGGTTGCCGAGCACGGTGATGGCCGAGTCACCCAGATCGCGCACGAAGCGCAGCGCTTCCAGCGACTGGGGCCCCCTATTGACGAGGTCGCCGACGAACCAGAGGCGGTCGTTGGCCGGGTCGAAGTGGATGCGGTCGAGGAGGGCCTTGAGCGGGTCCAGGCAACCTTGCAGGTCGCCGATCGCATAGGTCGACATGAATTAATCCTTGTTTTTGATGAGCGTGATGCCGCGAAACCAGCCCCTGGCCAGGAGTGGCGTGTCTCGCGTCAGAATGAGTTCCGGGTGGGCGGCCAGCAGCGGTTCGAACTCAACGTCCGTTCGCGTGGCGAGCTGCCCCATGAGCGGACTGATGCCGCGCCGCAGCCAGGCCTTTTGGCCGGGACGCAGGAATTTATCGAAGATCAGTATTCGTCCGCCAGGCCTGACGATACGGCTGGCTTCGGACAGGGTGGCCACCGGATTGGGCACCACCGCCAGAATCAGATGCAGGATGACGGTATCGAAGGCGTTGCTCGCCAAGGGTGTCTGCATGGCGTCGCCTTCGATCAGGGCGACCGGGAATGATTGTGTGCGGGCCCGGGGCTGCGCACGATTCAACATGGCGCGCGTCCAGTCCAGACCGACACAGAATCGGGGCGGTGCGTCGGCGGAAAGCAGTTCGAGATCCAGCCCGCTGCCGATCCCCATGAGCGCAATATCCTGATCATCGAGGCCGCCCAGCGTTTCGAGATTATCGATGCGCGCCTGCCGGGTCGCCCGGCGCAACATCCGGTCGTACAACGGGGCCCAAAGGGTATAGGTTTGACGCAGGCTCATGAAGCGGCTTTCGATGGACGGTCAGTGGATCGGGCGATAGTCGCTGGGGGCGATGAGGTGAAACATCGGTATCGCCACCTTGAAGGCGTCCCCCTGCTCGTCGACGAAGCCGTAGTCGCCCCACATCCGGCCCGCGGGGCTTTCGATGACGGACCCGGATTGATAGCGGTGCTCGGCATTGGGTGCGATCTTCGGCTGTTCGCCGACGATACCATCGCCCCGAACCTCCTGAATGCAGCCATTACCCATGTCGATGCGCCAGTGTCGATTGATGAGCTGAACGGTTTGCAGGCCATGGTTGATGATGCGGATCTCGTATCCGAAGGCAAAGCGATGGCTGGCCGGATCGGAGTGCTGGGGGACATAGATGGCACGCGGAATGACTTCGATCGCTTCGGCGCGCGGGTCGTTCGGGGTGCTGCAGAGAAAATCGTTGAGAAAGTTGAAATTCATGGCATCAGGTACTCCTGCCTGCGCAGTCGCGGTCGATGAACCAGTCTGTCGCTCGTCGTTGTGTCAACAGGGCGCTGGGCAGGTCGCAGTCGGGTTTTTGAATGGCCTGGAACGCCGGCTGTTTTCCGACGCCTGCGGCAAGAAAGCAGACGTTCCGGGCCTGTTCGAATACCGGGAAGGTCAGGGTCAGCCGCATGGTTGACAGTTGGGTAACCGGATTGACCACGACCCAGCGCGTTCGTTCATCCAGTGCGGGGGTGTTGGGAAACAGGGAGGCGAAATGTCCGTCTGTGCCCATGCCGTTGAGGATGAAGTCGAATACCGGCGCGGCAGATCCGGCCCAGTCGCTCAACAGGGTCTGATAGCGATCGGCTTCTTCCTCCAGGTCGCGCATCGGTGCGCTGATCATGGGAAACAGGTGTGCTTTGGGCAGATCAAGCGGTGCGAACAGGTACCGGTTGGCCATGCCGAAATTACTGTCGGGATGGTCTTGCGGTACGGCGCGTTCGTCACCGAAATAGCATTCGACGCGAGACCAGTCGATTCGTTTTTCCTGTGTCGGACTGGCCAGGAAATCGTACAGCGACTTCGGTGTGCTGCCGCCCGACAGCGCAATCCGCGCCACGCCGCGTGCATCGATGCTTTCGGCCAGCACAGACAACAGGTGATCGGCACACGCGGCGATCAATTGGTCGTGGCGTTCGCTGATGTGTATGTTCATGGCCGGATTGCTTGCTGCACGGGGTACTCGCGGTTTTGACGGGATTGTGACGAATCCGATTGGTTGGCCAGGGTCAGGTTTTCTTGAGCGGTTTTGGTACCGACCGAGCGGCCTGCGCCAGTGCAATATATCCTTCCAGCGGAATCTGCTCGGCGCGGGTACCCGGATCGAGTCCTGCTTCAATGATTGTTGACGCTGGCAGCCAATGTTTCAAGTTGTTACTCAGGGTTTTTCGCCGATGAGCAAAGGATAGACCAACAATCTCGTCAAAGAGCGGTCGGAGTTCGTCCGCAACGCGTCGTACCGCTAACGGTGCAATGCGAACGATGGCCGAATCGACTTTTGGCGGGGGATTGAAGGCTTCTGGTGGGACGACAAACAGGGCATCCACCTCGGCCACTGCCTGAACCATGATGGACAGACGGCCGTAGTTTCGGCTTCCCGGGCCGGCGGCCAGCCGGTCCACCACTTCTTTTTGCAGCATGAAGGTCATGTCCGAGACCAGATGTGCCTGGGCGAGGAGATGGAAGATCAGGGGGGTGGCGATGTTGTAGGGCAGATTGCCGGCAATCCGCAGGGGGCCGGCCGCGGCCAGCGGGGCAAGGTCGAGGGTCAGGGCATCCTGGGGCAGGATCGTCAGGCGTTCGTCCGCGGAGTCGCCCAGCATTTGATGACAGCGGGCCGTCAGCCTCGGGATGATGTCCCGGTCGAGTTCAACAACGGTCAAATGCGCCAAGGGCTGAATCAGTTGGCAGGTCAGGGCACCGAGGCCCGGCCCGATCTCGATCATGCGATCCGTCAGGCGGGGGGCAATGGCCGATACGATGCGGGCAATGACGCCCTCATCGACCAGAAAGTTCTGGCCAAAGCGCTTGCGGGCCTTGTGACCGTCCTGTACGCCGGAGAGGGTCATTGGTGGTCACCGGTCTGTTTTTGAGGCGCATAGAGCGGGTGGTGTTCGGTCTGCATATCAGTAACCGGCCAAGGATAGGGCTGCCCGAATGGCCGCACGCAGCGATCCGCCCTGTGCCTGGCCTGTGCCCGCCAATGTCAGTGCCGTTCCGTGGTCAACCGAGGTGCGGATAATCGGCAGGCCCAAGGTGATGTTGACGGCTTCGCCAAACCCGGCGTACTTCAGCACGGGCAGACCCTGATCGTGATACATGGCCAGAACCGCGTCGGCGTGCTCCAGATATTGCGGTGTGAAGAGGGTGTCGGCGGGCAATGGCCCAATGGCCTGGATACCCTCGCTGCGGGCCTGTTCCAGGGCCGGCCCGATCACGTCGATTTCTTCCCGGCCGAGGTGCCCGGATTCCCCCGCATGCGGGTTCAGGCCGGTGACGAGGATGCGGGGTTGGGTCTTCTTGAGCCATTGGCCGAGATCGGCATGCAGGATGCGCAGGACCTGGAGCAGGCTATCCCGGGTGATGGCCGCGGGCACGGCCGACAAGGGGAGGTGGGTGGTGGCCAGAGCAACGCGAAGTTGCCCTGCTGTAAGCATCATGACCGGATGGCCACCAACCCGGTCGGCCAGATATTCCGTATGGCCCGAGAAGGCGATGCCCGCATCGTTGATCACGCTTTTGTGAACCGGCGCTGTCACCATGGCGGCAAACTCGCTCCGGGCACAGCCATCGGCGGCGGCATCCAGCATTGCCAGCACATAGGCAGCATTGCGCGTGTTCAGATGGCCGGGTTGGACAGGTTGAGCCGTGGGAAGGTGGTGGAAACGCACCGTGCCGGCCACGGCGGGCTGGGCCGGGTCATAATCCAGCCAGTCGAAGGGCAGGTCCAGTTGCGCGGCACGCGCGGTGAACACGGTGCGGTCTCCCAGCACCACCAGTTCGGCGTCGAATTCGGTCGGTGCCAGCGTCAGCAGGAGATCCGGGCCGATGCCGGCCGGCTCGCCACTGGTGACAGCAAGCCGGGGGGTCATTGTGCGTCGTTCACGGTGCCGGTCAGACGATTGTTGATATAGGCTTCGGCCCGCAG
The DNA here is from genome assembly GCA_035531235.1 of Halothiobacillus sp. Classification (GTDB taxonomy): domain Bacteria; phylum Pseudomonadota; class Gammaproteobacteria; order Halothiobacillales; family Halothiobacillaceae; genus Halothiobacillus. The sequence continues at coordinate 15,279 of DATKTJ010000031.1, forward strand.
GCGACGGATGTAGTTGACGAGATCCTCGTCGGCGCGACGCTGGCCGATGGCCTGGCGTGCCTGGGCGCGGAGAGATTCAGTGGAAACCTGGACCTTGCGCGTGTTCAGGACCTTGAGGAAGTGGAAGCCGAACTGAGTGCGGAATACCGGGCTGATCGTTCCGACGGGCGTATTTTCCACCATGTCCGCGAATTCAGGCACCATGTCCGCGGGCTTGATCCAGCCCAGTTGTCCACCCTGTGTGGCCGATCCCTTGTCGGCGGAATATTGCCGCGCGATATCGGCAAAAGTCGCCTTGCCGGAGATGATTTCCTGTCGAAGGGTTTGTGCCTCGGCAGCAGCCTGTTGGGCATTCTGCTGGCCACTCACCTGGATCAGTACATGCTCGACATCGTATTCAGTGAGACTGGTACTGCTGGCGGTGCCGGTTCGCTTGCCCAGCAGTTTGAGGATGTGAAATCCGTTCGGACTGCGGATCAGGCCGCTGACTTCTTCCGGCTTCAGTGTCTTGACCGTGTCGGTGAACAGGCTGGGAATGCGGGACAGATCGCGCCAGCCCAGATCGCCGCCCTTGGTGGCGTCCGGGGCATCGGAGCGTTCGGCGGAAACCTTCTCGAAACTCTGGCCGGACTTGAGTGCAGACAGCACGCCTTCGGCCCGTTTCTTGGCCGTTTCAACCTGCTGAGGCGTGGCGTTTTCCGGCACGCTGATCAGGATCTGGGCCAGATGGTATTCGGTGGTATCGGTATTGGTCCCGGTATATTGCTTGAGGTATTCGTCCACTTCCCGGTCGGAGATGTTGACCCGCTCGAACACCTCTCGGCGCTTGAGGTCTTCGATAATGATCTGTTTGCGGACCGAATTGCGGTAATCCGCCCAGTTCTCCCCGTGGCTGAGTACGGCCTGTTGTAATTGCGGCAGACTCATGCCATTGCGGCTGGCAATGCCGGAGAGAGCATCGTCCAGTCGGGTATCGTCGGCCGTGATGCCCAGCTGTTTGGCCCGCTGCAGCTCGACTTCCTCGGTAATCATACGGTCGAGCACGCGCTCTTCCAGTTGCTTGCGGTCCTTTGGCGAGAGGCTCGCGACATTGATCTGACTGCCGACCCGCTTGAGCTGTTCGAACAGTTGCCGCTGCGTGATTACGTCCGTATTGACCACGGCGACGATGCGATCAAGTGTCTGCGTGCCCGCAAGCGAGGTAACGGGTGGCTCGGCTGCAAACCCAGGGGTGCCGATCAGGAGTGCGCCGATCAGGGCCAGCCAGGGGAATGATTTCGCCGCATGGCGGAATGAAGGGCGGTTGAAGCGGTTTGCTGGCATAAGAGTGATCCGGATCGCTGGCATGAGGTGGGATTGGGTCTGGGTGTTTGGGTTAAGCACAATAACAAATTGTCGACGTTAAGGGCATCCCGTTTGCCAACGGGTATGCGCTGTGTCTGGATACATCCTCAGTCTGTGGCTATGGGCGATTGTTCCCGAGCGACTATTCTTGAGTGACTCAGGGATCGTAACCGAGGATTTCCCGTTTCAGTCCGTTTCGTTTGCCGAAGGCACCCAATCCCTTGAGTTCGATTTCGAAGATGATGGCGTTTGAGTAACTGACCGGATTGGTCGCGGTCGTCAGGGTTTGTGGCGCGACAACGTAGCGTTTCAGCGCAATACGGGTTGCCCAGCAACAGGAGTCGTAGCCGACGCCCAGCAGCGACTGCACGATCTTTTTCTGTGCGAAATCGTAGCCCAGTCGACCGAGAATCTGCCAATGCGGGCTGGCTTGCCAGGCAAAGGAGACGTCGGTCTGGCGATAGGGAGCGGTGAGATCCTGGGGTTTGGTGAAGTAGCTGAGATTCGCCACGCTGCCGTGATCTGTTCGGTAGCCCAGTCGGGTCTGAGTCCGGCCGATGTGCCCCGTGTCGCTGTCATATTCTGCCGTAAAGGCACCGTTCCAGTTCCTGCTGATATCCGAATAGGCTTCGGCGACCACGGTCGATCCGCCTGTGGCGACTACGGGAATGACACGGCTTTCTCGAAAATTGTATTGCTGTGCGATGCGTAGGCTAATGGGTTCTGTGCCTTGTTCCGTATCCACCAGAGACCATGAAACCCCGTAAGTGAGGGCATTGGCATCGCTGATTCGGTCGCCGCCCGAGAAACGGTTGGCGGTAAACAGCTGGCTGTAGCTCAAATCGGTGAGACCGGTGTCGAACAGCGGAATGGCGGTCTGGTTCCGGTAGGGCACGTTCAGATAGTACAGCCGGGGTTGCAGTTCGGCGCGATAACGCCCGGTCGAACCATAGCTGCGCTCGAAGTACAGTTTGGAATCGATGCTCGTGATTGGCAGAACCCTGTTCGGATGATTCAACGGATCAGCCGTGCCATAGAGCGGATCGTTCGCGCCACGGGTGAGTTGGTACGTGGTGGCATCCAGGGTCAGGCGTGGGGTGATTTCATACCAGCTGGAACGAAAAACATGGAACAGCGAAGGGGCGACATGCAGGCGCTCGCCCACGGTATTGCCGATATCCGGATGAGAAAACCGGGTTGCGTCGGCGACCAGTGACAGGTTGACCGGCCCGAGATTCCAACTGCGTGAGGCGGTCAGGCGCGGCATGATTCGATAGGGATAAACCGATTCGGCAATCAGGGGGTTGATCGTCTGGTACCGCAGTGCCATCACACCCAATGCCCAGCCATTCGTCTGGGCATTGAGGTTGAACTGGCTGGCCAGGTTGTCGGTGGCGGACTGATTGAGATTGGTCGAAAAATCGCGGAAGAACTGTTTGTCCGAAACCCGGTTGATATTCAGGCTGTAGCTCAAGTTTGCATTGACTTGCGTCTGATCCTTGGCGATCAGCGACCAGCGACGATCCCCGTAGACGCGATCGTGCGGTAGCCAGAACAGGTTGACCTGATCGCGACCCAGTCCGGTAGCGCCGAAGGCGTGCAGATAGCGGAACTCCGTATCCAGTCCGAGGCCACGGCGGGTGAAGAGATGTGGGCCGACGGTCGCATCCATGTTGGGCGCGATGTTCCAGTACACAGGCTGCGCATATTCGAGCCCCCCCGACGAACTGGTGCCGAATGAGGGGTACAGCAATCCGCTCTGACGTTGTTTTTTGCTGGAGAACGTCCAGTACGGGAAATAGAACACGGGCACGCCGCCGGCATGCAGCACGGCATCGTGGGCGACACTCTTGCCGGTCGCCCGATCCATCGTGATGCGTTTGGCGGAGATATCCCAGTCGCGGTGTCCGGGCGGGCAGGTTGAATAATCAGCCGACTCGAGCTGGTAGGTCGACGCGCTCTGCTGTTCGATCTGTGTGGCCGTGCCTGATGCGTGCTGTGTTGCGATCCAGTACCGGGCGTTGCTGAGTTGCCCCTGATGGATCTGCGGCAGCAGCCAGCCGTGTTCGGCCTGAATGACGAAGTCCGGCGTCTCGTACCACAGGTCTCCGGCGCCTGTGATCTTTTCGTCCGGCTTTTTCTGGTAAGTCAGCTCGTTGCCGGTCACGCGGTCGGTCGGGCGCTGAATCCGGGCATCGCCGATCATCTTGATCGTGCCGTTCTGCTCCAGTTTGATCCGGTTTGCCGTAGCCTGGGTCGGCGTGTCGAGCGGATGGATCGTCAGGGGCGGTCGATCCGGCCCGAAGGGGGGACACAACGGAAAATCGGGATCCCCGCTGGTTTCATGCGTCGTCGGGTTCGCCCCCTGCGCGGCCCATCCGCTGACGGGGTATGCCGCCCCGTACAGGCCGCACAGGAGTGCGATGGCCAACAGCCGATCAGTGGTTCGTCGGCTTGGGGCAGGGGTGAAAGGCGAGAGGGATGACACGCCCGGGGTCACGACTTCATGCGTTCGATCACGTCATGGAACTCTTCGGTAATCGTATCGATAGGGCGTGTGCCGTCGATGCGGAATAACTTGCCCTGGTCGGCGTAAAATGCGATCAGAGGTGCCGTTTGTTCCTCGAATACGGTGAGGCGCTTACTCACGGTGGCCTCGTTGTCATCGCCCCGTTGAATCAGGGGGCCGCCGCATTCATCGCAGATATCGGGTTGTTTGCTGGGGTGGGTGAAACGGTTGAAAACGGCACCACAATTGGCACAGGTTTGCCGTCCGGTCAGCCGCTGCATCAGGTCCTCGAAGGGGATGTCCAGCAGAATAGCGGCTTCCAGGGTCTGCTTCAGTTCGCCCAGCAGACTGTCGAGTGCTTCCGCCTGCGCGAGATTGCGCGGGAAACCGTCCAGGATGTAGCCGCGCTGGGTATCTGCCTGATTCAACCGTTCCTTGATCATGCCGAGGACGATGTCGTCACTGACGAGCTGGCCATTGTCCATGGCGGCTTTGGCAGCCAAGCCGAGGGGCGTGCCCGCGACAACCGCTGCCCGCAACAGGTCGCCGGTAGAGATCTGGATGACGCCATAGTGGTCGACCAGTTTTTTTGCCTGAGTGCCTTTGCCGGAGCCGGGGGCGCCAAGAAGAACGATACGCATGGGCGGGATTTCCTGAAACAATCGAAAGAGGTTGATGTTGCCAGCGGAACCGGCGCGATAAAAATAAAGTCCGTATAATACGCAAACTTTGTGTCTGGGCGGTATGCACTTGTACCGCCCCGTTGTTTTATACCCACGCAATTTTTTTGTTTCCAGGAGAAAAACATGGATTTAGCCAAGATTCCCGCCGGCAAGGCGACCCCCGAGGATATTTTCGTTGTGATCGAGATTCCGGCACAGGGTGCGCCGATCAAGTACGAGGTGGACAAGGACTCGGGTGCCTTGCTGGTGGACCGCTTCATGGCAACCGCAATGTTTTATCCGGCCAACTACGGTTTTATTCCGAATACCTTGTCGGAAGATGGTGATCCGGTGGATGTGCTGGTCGTCACCCCTACACCGCTGATGCCCGGTTCGGTGATTCGCGCCCGCCCGGTGGGCATGCTGAAAATGACGGATGAATCCGGCGTGGATGCGAAAATCATTGCCGTTCCGCACAGCAAACTGACCCCGTTGTATACCGATATCCACGAAGCCACGGATTTGCCGGAATTGTTGCTCGCCCAGATCAAGCATTTCTTCGAGCAATACAAGGCGCTGGAAGTCGGCAAGTGGGTTCGTGTCGACGGTTGGGCGGATAAAGCGGCTGCCTGTGCGGAGATCAATGCCTCCATCGCGCGTTATACCGCGTCCTGATCGCGCTTTGCGACCCGCGGTTCCCGCTGATCTGGTGTCATGAGCATTCGTGATTCTTTTCGCGATGCGCAGCATGATGCCCTGAATGATCGCAGTCGCGGGCGGCGCATCTTTCGGCGTCGGGTGCTTCTGGCCGCTCTGATTGCGGTGATCGTCTTTTCGGTACTGATCTGGCGGGCGGCGTTCCTCCAGGTGGATCGTCACGCGCATTTCTCCGAACTGGCCGAAAAGAACCGAATCCGTACTTTGGTCATTCCGCCCGAGCGCGGGCGGATCTTTGACGACGACGGTCGGGTTGTGGCGGGCAACATCGCCACGTTCCAGGCGCAGATCACCCCGGAAGATGCCACGGATATCAAACATGAGCTGGTCATCCTGCAGGATGTGCTGGGTCTTGATGACGATACCCTGCACGATTTGCGCGAACGTATCCGTTTCGGTCGATCCTTCGATCCTGCCCTGGTTAACTCCGATCTCACACCCTATGAAATGGCCAAGCTGGCGCAGCTTCAGCCTTGGCTGCCCGGTGTCGAGATCGTCTCCAGTCTGAAGCGAACCTATCCCTATGGCCGTTTATTCGCGCATGTGGTCGGGTATGTGGGCAGAATCAACGTGGCCGATTTGAAGCGGATCAATCCCGACCTGTATCAGGGCACGCAATACATCGGGAAATCGGGTATCGAGCGGCAGTACGAGGATATTCTGCACGGAACGCCGGGGCACAAGGAGGTTGAAGTGGACGCGCTGGGGCGCGTGGTCAAGGTGCTGAAGGTCACTCCTGCGGTGCCGGGACGGGATATCCATCTGTCGCTCGACGTACCCCTGCAGGGCATTGCCGCTGCGTCGTTGGGCAGCTACAGCGGCGCCGTGGTAGCGGAAGATCCCCGCACGGGTGCGATCAAGGCGATGGTGTCCCGCCCCAGCTTCGATCCGAACCTGTTTGTGGATGGCATCAGCCGGAAGGCGTACCAGGCCTTGCTGAACGACCCCGAACGTCCGCTGTACGACCGTGCCGTTACGGCCACCTACCCACCCGGCTCGACGATCAAGCCGGTGATGGCGTTGGCGGGACTGCAATATGGCCTGCTCGACCCGGACAAGAAGTTCTTTGCCGGTCCCTATTTCCAGATTCCGGGTGATAAGCACCATTATCGGGATTGGCGAAAATGGGGGCATGGTTGGGTGAATCTGGACCAGGCAATCACCCAGTCCTGCGACGTGTATTTCTATGATCTCGCCTACCGGATGGGCATCGACCGTCTGCACGAATTTCTGACCGGCTTCGGCTTGGGTGAGAAAACGGGTATTGATCTGCCCGGCGAGTCTACCGGCCTCGTGCCCTCACGGGCGTGGAAGCGCAAAACCAAGGGGCAGGTGTGGTATCCCGGTGAAACCGTGATTGCGGGGATCGGGCAGGGGTATATGCTGTCGACGGTGTTGCAACTGGCTCAGACGGTGTCGATTTTGGCCGAGTCCGGCAAGCGCAAGCGCCCCTGGCTGGTGAAAAACAACGAATTTACGGAGCCGCCGATCCAACTCAAAAATCCCGCTTTCTGGCAGGATGTGCGTCACGGCATGCTGGATGTGGTCAATAGCGCACATGGCACGGCTCGCAGAATTGCTGCGCCGTATCTGATTGCGGGTAAAACGGGGACGGCTCAGGTGTTCACCGTGGCGCAGAATGCCCAGTACCATGCCAAGGACCTGGCAAAAAAATTACATGATCACGCCGTATTTATCGGCTTTGCGCCTTATGGTGATCCCAAGATTGCCGTGGCTGTTCTGGCGGAGCACGGCGGGAGCGGATCGGGGACGACGGCCCCCATGGCGCGCAGGGTGATGGATTATTATCTCGGGTATCAACCAAGCAAGGTCGTCAAGCCGGAGTTTGTGCAACATGGCGATTAAGGAACCCCGCAGCAGATTCCGTGCGCACGAACGCCTGGACTCTGCCTCTGGACTGGGGGGGCGGCAGGATTGGTTCCGCGTGCCGGGCCGGATATTCGGTGTGTTGGGCCGGATCCGCTACGACCCGGTTCTGCTGTTCTTTTTGATGCTGATTGCGGCCATCGGTCTCGTGGCCGGTTATTCCGCTTCGGAGCAGAGCGTGATCTGGGTCGAAAAGAGCGCCTTTCGGTTCGTGTTAGCGTTTCTGCTGATGCTGCTGATTGCCCAGATTCCGCAGCGGTTATTTTTTGCGGTGGCGCCCTGGCTCTTCGCCGGCGTTGTGCTGATGCTCGTGGCGGTCTGGCTGGTGGGTGACGTCGGCAAGGGTGCGCGCCGCTGGCTGGATCTGGGGTTCATTCGTTTTCAGCCAGCCGAGATATTGAAGATCGGTATGCCGATGATGCTGGCCTGGTTCCTGTCCAAGCGCCCCTCACCACCCCGCTTTGTGGATGTGGTGATCGCATTGACGTTGCTCGCGGTGCCCACGGTGCTGATTGTGATGCAGCCCGACCTGGGAACGGCGATTCTGGTGATGATGGCGGGTCTGTTCGTGCTGTTTTTTGCGGGCTTGTCGTGGTACTACATGTTCGGTTTTGCGGCGGTCATTTCGGCCGCAGCACCCCTGATGTGGTTCTATGTCATGCACGACTACCAGAAAGAACGGATATTGACCCTGTTCAATCCGATGGCCGATCCCTTGGGGGCCGGCTACCACACGATCCAGTCGATGATCGCCATCGGTTCCGGCGGGATCTGGGGCAAGGGGTGGTTGCAGGGTACGCAGTCGCACCTGAACTTTTTGCCGGAAGGCACCACGGATTTCATTCTGGCGGTTTATGCCGAGGAGTTCGGGTTGATGGGGCTGATCATTCTGTTCAGTCTTTATCTGGCCGTCATCTGGCGCGGTCTGTACATCGCCGCCTACGCTGAATCCGTGGCCGGGCGCCTGCTGGCGGCAGCCATTTCCATGACCTTTATGGTGTATGTGTTCGTGAATGCGGGCATGGTGATCGGCATCTTGCCGGTGGTGGGTGTTCCGCTACCCTTGATGAGCTATGGCGGAACGGCGCTCGTGACCATCATGGTCGCCTTGGGTATGCTGATGAGTATTCGCACGCAACGCAGCTTTTTGGGGCATGAACGATGAGTAATCATTTGGGCGAACAGCCGGGTTTGTATCTACGTATTGGACGGGGTTTGATTGGTGCGGGGCTGTGTGTGCTCGCGGCCGGCATGATGCCGGTTCAGGCCGATCAAGCGCCCGGTCAATATGCCCAGCGCGCCGATGTACGGACTTTTGCGGCGGAAGCAGCCCAAAAGTCGGGTGTGCCGCAGGCGGAGATTCAACAATGGCTGGACGATGCGCACTATCAGCAAAGCATTGTCGATGCCATGAATCGCCCTGCGGAGTCGAAGACCTGGGCCCAGTATCGCCCGATTTTCATGACGCCCAAGCGCATCGAGCAGGGTGTCGCCTTCTGGGATGAGCATGAGGACCTTCTGAATCAGATGGCGCAGAAATACGGCGTGTCGCCTGCAATCATCGTGGCGATTGTCGGGGTGGAAACCTTTTACGGTCAGCGCATGGGGTCGTATCGGGTGATCGATGCTCTGGCGACCCTGGGGTTCGACTACCCGAAGCGCGGTGCGTTCTTTCGGGGGCAATTGATCGATTTCTTCAAGATGGCCAGCGCGGACCATCTGAACATCAATGATGCGGTGGGTAGTTATGCGGGGGCGGTGGGTATGCCGCAGTTCATTCCTTCGAGTTACCTCGCTTATGCCATCGATGGAGATGGGGATGGGCGTGCGGATCTCTGGCACAGTCCGGCCGATGTGTTTGCCAGTGTGGCGAATTACTTCGCCGAGCATGGCTGGGTGCATGACGGGCCGGTCGGGTTCCCGATCGATGTCACGACCCAGCAATCCGCCCTTGAGCCCTATTTGAACACCGGACGAGATTTGACCGCCAAGGTGACTGTTGGTCAGTTGCGGGCGATGGGGATCGCCCTGCCGAAGGACCTGTATCTGCCGGATCAGGAAAAAGTCATGGTGTTTACCCTGACCGGGCCGGACAAGGTGGAGTACTGGGTGGGCCTGAAGAATTTTTATGTGATCACCCGCTACAACCATTCCACACTGTATGCCATGGCCGTCTGGCAGTTGAGCCAGGCGGTTGCGGCGGCTCGGGAACAGCAGGCGGATTCGACCGAACCCACGGCTCCGCAACCGTGAAGACAGCGTTTTTCATGTCTTCAGGTGAGACTCCCTGGTTCGGTGTCGTCTGGGCGGGATTGCTGGCTGCATTGTTATTGCTGGCCGGCTGCTCCAGCGGACCTCGGCTCAATCCGAACGAAGCCGCCACGGAAAATGCGACGCCCCGTTATGAAAGCCAACCCAGTCGCTTGAATCCGCCTGCCTACGACGTCAATGGCCGTACCTATCGGGTATTGTCCAACAACGCCGGGTACGACGAGCAGGGCGTGGCTTCCTGGTATGGGCCGAAGTTTCAGAGCCGCCCGACATCCAGCGGCGAGCAGTACAATATGTATGCAATGACGGCCGCCCACAAAACCCTGCGGATCCCGGCTTATGTGCAGGTAACAAATCTGGAAAATGGCAAACAGGTCGTGGTGCGGGTGAACGATCGGGGGCCATTCGTGTCGAATCGCATCATCGATTTGTCGTACGCAGCGGCACGAAAAATCGGCATGCTGGGGCGGGGGACGGCGATGGTTGATGTTCGTGTCGTGACTCCTGATTCTCCGTCTGCCCCGGTGCCCGTCACGGTGGCGGATCGTGCGGTCGCGACACCGCGGACCCCTGTGACTTTTGTGCCTTCGGATCGCGGTGCGTCGGCTGCGGCGTTGCCGCACGCGGTCTGGGGTTCGGATGTATTCATCCAGGTGGGCGCCTTCGGCGAAATCGGGCATGTGCTCGACGTCCGGCGTCGCCTTGAACAGGCGAATCTGGGGCCGGTGCTTACCGTGCCGATCGGCGCCTTGAGCCGGGTACGTATCGGGCCGATTTCCTCGCTCGAAACGTACGACCAGATGATGGATCAACTCAGAAAAATTGGCTTTGAAAACGCGCAGATGGTGGTTGAACAATGATGGGTAAGTTTGGATATCAGTGGAATCGGGCGTTGGCAAGCCAGGCTTGGTTTAATGTGAGCGGGCGGTTCGTTGCCGCTGCGGTCTTGTCTTTGGTCGTTGTCTCGACCGGTATGGCGGCTGTGCCCGTTCCCGATGCACCGGCAGCCATGCCGATCCCCGGCGCGCCCGTACTCTCGGCGCGCTCGTACGTCTTGCTGGATGCAAATACCGATCAGACGATCGTCGAGAAAAATGCCGACGAGCCGGTGCCGCCGGCCAGCATCACCAAGTTGATGACCTCTTACCTGATTTTCAGTGCCCTGAAGTCGGGACAGATCCATCTCACCGATATGGTCACGATCAGCAAGAATGCCTGGCAGATGCAGGGTTCCAAGATGTTTATCGAGGTGGGCAAGCAGGTGAGCGTCGAGAACCTCCTGCGGGGCATGATCGTCCAGTCCGGCAATGATGCGGCGACCGCATTGGCCGAATATGTGGGGGGTAACCAGGCGTCGTTTGTCTCGGAGATGAATGCCACGGCCAAGAAGCTGGGCATGACCCACACGCACTATGAGGACCCAACCGGCTGGCCGGCGCCTGGGCATGTCATGTCGGCCCGGGACATCAGTATCCTGTTCGATGATCTGGTTCGGCGGTTCCCCGAGTACTACCACGAGTTCTTCCGTCAGAAGGAATTTACCTGGAACGGCATCAAGCAGTTCAACCGGGAGAAGCTGCTGTTCCGGGATAGCTGGGTCGACGGCGGAAAAACCGGTCACACCGACGAAGCGGGCTTTTGCCTGGCCACCTCCGGACAGCAGAACGGCATGCGTCTGATCGCCGTGGTGCTGGGGACAGAGAGCGACGATGCGCGGAACAATGAAGCCGAAGCCCTGTTGAATTATGGGTTCCGATTCTTCGAGAACGTGCCCGTACGCAAGGCTGGGGATGTGCTGGCAACGCCTGAAGTATACAAGGGCGCAAGCAACAGCGTTCCCGTTGGTCTGGCGAAAAACATGACCATTCTGGTGCCGAAGGGCCAGGCCAAGAATGTGACGGTTTCCATGACCTTGACCCCAAAACTGGTGGCGCCGTTGACAGCAGATCAACCGGTCGGCAAGTTGACGGTGAAGCTGGGTGACAAGGTCCTTGCCACCCGAGATGTGGTCGCCCTCAAGGCCGTACCGAAAGGCGGATTCTTCAAGAACATGGTGGATAGCGTTCGGCTGTGGCTCTAGCGTGAGCCGGGCAAGAGCCACAGCCGCGCCACCTTGCCCAGTCGTTTGGTCCTGTGTCGACGGGGCCGTTTCGATGCGGTGGCTACCCTGATCTTTTTTACATTGCCTGATCTTTTTATATCGGATGGGTCATGACACAGGTTTATTTCAACGGCCAATGGGTTGCGCCGGAACAGGCCACGATTTCGGTCTTTGATCGCGGGTTCCTGTTCGGCGATGGCGTCTACGAGGTGATTCCGGCCTTCGCGGGACGATTGTTCGGTTTGCACGACCATCTGGATCGATTGAGTCGGAGTCTGGGACAGATCGATATTGCCGACCCGCTGACTCGGGATGAATGGTGCGCAATTATCGAACGCCTGGTCGGCGAGTGCACCAGCCCGGATGTCTCGGTCTATATTCAGGTGACGCGCGGAACCGCCGCGAAACGGGATCACGCCTATCCGAATCCGCCCGTTGCTCCGACCATCCTGGCCAGCGGTAGCCCGATGGCAGCATTGTCCGAGACGATCCGCCGCGACGGTGCTCGGGCGATTACGGTGCCGGATCTGCGCTGGTCGCGTTGCGATATCAAGAGCATCAATCTGCTGCCCAATATCATGGCGCGCCAGCAGGCCGTCGCGGCGGGGGCCAGCGAGGCCATCCTGCTGCGCGATGGCCTGGCGCTGGAGGGGGCGGCCTCCAATCTATTTGCCGTGATCGACGATGAACTGCTGACAGCCCCGCTTGGGCCGCATATCCTGGGCGGGATAACCCGTCAGAAACTATTGGACATGATCCGTGGCCAGGGCCAGATTCCCGTGATCGAGATTCCGATTCCGTTCGATCGACTGTTTGACGCCTCGGAGGTGTTCGTGACCAGCTCCACCCGCGACCTGATGCCGATTACACGGATTAACGACCATCCGGTTGGTTCGGGGCGGATCGGCCCGGTATGGACAGCCCTGAATCGGGCATTTCAGCAACTCAAGACCGTACAGGTGTCGCCATGAATGAATTTTTGACCGATAAGGATTTGGCCGAACAACAGCACACCGAGGCTGTACAAGTCGAGGAAGCCGAGCTGGAGCGGGAAACGCTGATCGAATTCCCATGTCAGTTCCCCATCAAGATCATGGGACCGGCGACCGACGCGTTCATGGCGGACATCCGTGCGGTCGTCGAATTGCATGCGTCGGGCTTGCCGGAGTCCGCCTGGAAGATCAGGGCAAGCGCCCAGGGCAATTTCGTGGGCATGACCGTGACGATCGAGGCCGTCTCGCAAAGCCAGCTGGACGCGATTTACCGCGGGATTACCGCACACCCCGACGTCAAGATGTGTCTCTGAGCCGATCGTGTCGGTAGAACGTCAATCGGTTTTTCGTGTTCTGGGTGTCGACTGCGATTATGTTGATACCGCCCAACGGATGGTCGAATTCACGCGGGCGCGGGATGCAGACACGCCGGATGAGTACTGGTGCCTGACGCACGCGCCCGTGTTCACCCAGGGGCTGAATGGCCAGCCGGAGCATCTGTTGAATCCCGGTGCGATTCCGGTGATTACTTCCGACCGGGGCGGCCAGGTGACCTACCACGGACCGGGACAGCTGGTGCTCTATACCCTGGTGGATCTGGCACGAAGAAAACTGGGCGTGCGGGATTGGGTCACGATGCTGGAACAGTCGGTTATCGACGTGCTGGCGGCGTACGGGGTGACGGCCGAGCGCCATCCCGGCGCCCCCGGCGTGTATGTGGACGGTGGCAAGATTGCGGCCCTGGGACTTAAGGTCCGGCAGGGCCGCTGTTATCATGGTCTATCCTTCAATATCGATATGGATCTGACGCCGTTTGAGCGGATCAATCCTTGCGGGATGGCGCGGTTGCCCGTCACACAATTACGCGACGAACTGATGGCGCCTTCGGACACATCCCTGTCCATTGAAGGGATTGGCCGAGCGCTGGTGCAACAGTTGACTGCCAGGCGGGGCTGAGTCTCTCGCACCCGTACGCCATGGGCACTGCCATTTTGTCTCCCTTATTCTGAGCATCTTATGTCTGATAATTCTCTCCCTCCCCTGGAACAGTTCTTGGAACGACCGACCCCCGCCATGCGGTCGGCGGACAAGGTCTCGCGTATTCCGGTGAAAATCGAACCGACGGTCGTGATGCCCCGCAAGCCGGAGTGGATCCGTGCCCGGCCGCAGGGCGGCGCCCAGGTGCAGCGTCTCAAGAAGATCTTGCGCGATCAGGGCTTGCATACCGTCTGCGAGGAGGCCAATTGCCCGAATCTTGGCGAGTGCTTCGATGCGGGCACGGCGACCTTCATGATCCTCGGGGATATCTGCACCCGGCGCTGCCCGTTCTGCGACGTGGCCCACGGCAAGCCCCGTCCGGTGGATGTCGACGAGCCCGCCCGTCTGGCTGAAACCGTGGCTGCGATGGGGCTCAACTATGTGGTGATTACCTCGGTTGACCGGGATGATCTGCGTGATGGCGGCGCGGCACATTTTGCGGCCGTGATTCGTGCCCTGCGTGATCGCTGCCCGGATCTCACCATCGAGATTCTGACCCCGGATTTCCGGGGGCGGGAAAGTGTCGCCATCGAGATTCTCGCCAAGGAACCACCCGATGTCTTTAACCATAATCTTGAAACAGTGCCATTGCTCTATCGTGCCGCCCGCCCTGGCGCGGACTATGCCGGGTCGCTCCAGTTGCTGGCGACCATGAAAGCGCGTTGCCCAAATGTACCGACCAAATCAGGCCTGATGCTGGGGTTGGGTGAAACCGATGAACAATTGCTGGCCGTGTTGGCGGATTTGCGGGCCCACGAGGTGGATATGTTGACCCTCGGGCAATATCTGCAGCCCTCGCGCAACCACCTCCCGGTGAAGCGGTTCGTGACTCCTGATCAGTTTGCACAACTGGGCCGTGAGGCCGAAGCCATGGGATTCAGCCACGTCGCCAGCGGGCCGATGGTGCGTTCTTCCTATCATGCCGATCAGGGCGGACGGGCGGCGTTGGAACAGGTCTCTGCGGGGGCGGTATGAAACCGGTCTCGGTTTTGGACAGGGTTGCCGAAGAGGATTCGGCACTGGATCGGGCAAGGCAGTTACAGCAAGCGGCTGCTTCGGTCGGTTTCGATTGGCCTGATGTCGCTGCCGTATGGCTTAAGGTGCGCGAAGAGATCGAGGAGCTGGATGTGGCCCTGGCTGGTGGTCAGCGGGCGGAGATTCAGGATGAGTTGGGCGATGTTCTGTTTGCTCTGGTGAATCTGTTGCGTAAGACCGGTCTCGACCCGGCCGTCGCGCTCGAATCGACCAACCGGAAATTCATTCGCCGTTTTCAGGCGATGGAGCGGGCCGCATGGGCCGATGGCAGCGATTTGTCGCGCGAACCCCTGGTCAACCAGTTGCAGCGTTATCGGCTAGCCAAGGCCGAATGCCTTGACCATTAGCATTCCCTTGTTTACCGTACGGCCTCTTTATGGTTGGTGGGGCAGTCGTATCTGCTGCCGGTGAATATCGGTTGAACGATTTGATAAGAATCGTCTGATCCACGCCGCAACCCATTCACTACATACTTGCGCACGGGATTTATATGTTTCATTTGCTGGGCCTGAATAATGCGGGCA
Source organism: Halothiobacillus sp. (assembly GCA_035531235.1). Lineage (GTDB taxonomy): Bacteria > Pseudomonadota > Gammaproteobacteria > Halothiobacillales > Halothiobacillaceae > Halothiobacillus. The sequence goes on from DATKTJ010000031.1 coordinate 30,359, forward strand.
ATCCCCGTACGGAGCTCTTGTCGGGTCTGACGGTGGCATTGGCTTTGGTGCCCGAAGCGGTGGCCTTTGCTCTGGTGGCGCATGTCAGCCCCATCATGGGGTTGTATGGTGCCTTCATCATGGCCTTGGCTGGCGCCATTTTTGGCGGCCGACCTGGCATGATTTCGGGCGCGACGGGCGCAACGGCTGTCGTGATCGTCGGGCTGGTCGTCACGCATGGTGTGCAATACCTGTTGGCTGCCTTGTTGCTGATGGGGGCGATCCAGATCAGCGTGGGCTTGTTGCGCCTCGGCAAGTACATCCGGATCGTGCCCTATCCCGTGTTTCTGGGTTTTGTGAACGGCCTGGCGATTGTGATTTTTCTGGCGCAGCTTGACCACTTCAAGATGAAGGGCGCCGATGGACAGTTACACTGGATTACCGGCCAGCCGTTGGCCATCATGTTCGGCCTGATCGCCGTCACCATGGCGATTGCCCATTTTCTGCCCAAATTCACCAAGGCGGTGCCAGCGGCACTGGTCGCCATTGCCGTGACCAGTGTGCTGGCGATCGGATTGGGCTTGGATACCAAGTCCGTCGGCGATCTTTCCACCATTGGGGGCGCGCTGCCGCAATTTCATCTTCCGGATTTCCCGCTGACCTGGGATGCCTTTCTCATCGTGCTGCCATACTCGCTGGTTCTGGCGGGCGTGGGCCTGATCGAATCGTTGCTCAGCCTTCAGCTCGTGGATGACCTGACCGAAACTCGGGGCCAGCCGAATCGCGAATGCATTGCCCAAGGTATGGGGAACATGGCCAGCGGATTCTTTGGCGGGATGGGCGGCTGCGCGATGGTGGGGCAGACGATCATCAACGTGGAATCCGGCGGGCGCGGGCGCTTGTCCGGCATTGCCGCCGGGGTCTTTCTGCTGATGTTCATCCTGTTCCTGTCACCCTGGATCGAGAAAATCCCTCTAGCAACGCTCGTCGGCATCATGTTCATGGTGGTGATCGGCACCTTCGAATGGGGATCGTTGCGGCTGTTCGGCAAGGTGCCGCGGCAGGATATTTTCGTGGGTTTGCTGGTGGCGCTGGTCACGGTGGTCACCGATCTTGCGATTGCCGTCATCACCGGGGTGATCGTTTCCGCGTTGGTCTTTGCCTGGGAGCATGCCCGCGAACTGCGGATTACCCGTGAGATCAATCCCCAGGGCAGTCGGGTCTATCGCATCAAGGGGCCGCTGTTTTTTGCCTCGACGGCAAAGTTTGCCGAATCCTTCGATTTTCGCGAGGACCCGGACGACGTGATTCTCGATTTCGCCGAATCACGGGTGGTCGATCATTCCGCGCTGGAGGCCATCGACAATCTGGCGGATAAATACCGCAGTGTCGGGAAAACCCTGCATTTGCGTCATTTATCTCCGGAATGCCGCAGCCTGCTGAAAAAGGCGGGCGACCTTGTCGAGGTCAATATTCAGGAAGATCCGCTGTATCACGTGGCCGACGAGGTGCGTTGACTCGATCCGCCTTGCGATCGGTTCACGATTTGATTGGGCTGTCCGCAGGTTTGCTTAACAGTCCCAGCAAAGTTGGTTTCGACCGGATTCCTTGGCGAGATACAGCGCCTTGTCGGCGCGCTCCAGCAGAGATGTGAGGGTAAGGTCGCTGGGTTCTGCACAGGTGGCGCCGATGCTCACCGTCATTTGAATCGGCTCACCCGCACCAATATCAAAACGCTGACTTCGCACTTGATGCAGAATACGGTTGCCGATTTCGTTGGCCTGCGCCGGCGGTGTGTCGTCCATGATCAGGATGAACTCCTCGCCACCGATACGCCCGAATAGATCGATGTTTCTGAGTTGCAGCTGAACGGTGTCGACGATCTGCTTGAGGAGTTGATCCCCTGCCAGATGGCCATATCGGTCATTGATGAACTTGAAAAAATCAAGGTCCAGAATGAATACCGTGAGTGGCTGGTGATGTCGGAGATACCGTTGGTGGGTATGTTCCAGTTGCCCCAGAATGGTACGCCGATTGGCGATGCCGGTGAGTTCATCGGTGGTTGCCCGCCGCTCGAGTTCGCGCTCGAGTTCGCGTCGTTCGGTGATGTCTCGCCAAATCCCCTCCACGCCAGCATATTTGCCTTCTTCATCGAGAATGACGGTGCTGCTGATCGAAATATCGATGATCTTGCCGTCCTTGCGGCGCATCTGGCCGGGGAAATCGCGCACAAATCCTTCGCGTAAAATTGTTTCCTTCAATGCTGCCCGGTCAGCGGAGTTTGGGTAAAACTCGGCGGCGGGCCGTCCGATGATTTCCTCGGCACTAAAACCCAGAACCTGTTTGACGGCAGGGCAGACATACTGGGTAATCCCATCGGTATCGGTTCGGTAAAACACATCCTGCATGGTGTTCATCATGCGCTGGAACTGTTCGTCGCTTTCGCGCAGTCGGGCTTCCATGGCCGTGCGCTCAGTCATGTCCATAAACGCGGCCAGCAGGCTGATTTTGCCCTGATAGATATAGGTTGTACTGGTCAGTCCGATCACCAGTAGGTTTCGTTTGCAGGTGTAGATTCGGTACTCGGTCGGGGGGTTTGTGAGCGCGGTTTCCTCGGCGCGGCGTACGCGCGCCAGGACGCGCTGCTGGTCCAGCGGATGAATGAATTCATTGATCGAGTGGCCGAGAATATCTTCCGGACGGTCTGCCTGAAGGAGTCGGCATGCGGCCGGATTGGCAAAAACCAGCTTGTCATGGGTCACGATGACCACGCTAACCGGCAGATGGTCGAGTAGATCCAGAGGAAGCTGTAGGGAATCGTTATTCATGAATCCACTTGCTTCTCGCCCGTGGTTAGGGCGGTGCAGGGTGGGCGGAAGCCGGGGCAGGGCGATACGGGGTGGGGATTACGCCAGATCATTTATACGGACCGCTGTGCCTGCAACAGGGCACCAAACGCTTCTGCGCTCATGGGGCGGCCGGTGAAATACCCTTGGGATTCCTCGCAGCCCATTTCCTGGAGCAAGGCAAGCTGTTCGGCATTTTCCACGCCTTCGGCAATGGTGATGAGTCCCAGACTATGTGCCATCGTGATGATGGTATGCACAATGGCGCGGTCTTCGGGATCCTCCGTCATGTCCCGGACGAAGGACTGATCGATCTTGAGTTTGTAGACCTGGAATCTCTTGAGTTGACTCAGGGATGAGTAGCCCGTGCCAAAATCGTCGATCGACAGTCGAATCCCCTGTTCCCGGAGGTGGGTGATGATCTCGATGGCAGCGACCGGGTCATCCATGGCAATCCGCTCGGTCAGTTCCAGCTCCAGATGTTGGGGCGGGAGCCCGGTTTCCTGCAGAATTTCCAGGACGCGTTGTGGCAGATTGGGCTGACGAAACTGGATGGCGGACAGGTTGACGGCAATCAGGAAGGGGCGGTCATTGCCCTGGAGCCAGGCTTTGGCCTGCAATGCCGCGGTATGAAGCACCCATTCGCCGATGGGGATAATCTGTCCGTTATCCTCGGCAATGGGGATGAACTCCGCCGGTGAAATCTGACCGAGTTCCGGGTGGTGCCAGCGTAGGAGTGCTTCGGCACCGATGATGATGCCGGTCGTGATCTCGATCTGAGGCTGATACATCAGTTGGAATTGATTGCGAGCGAGCGCCTTGCGCAGCGCACTGTCCAGCCGCATGACGCGGTCGGAGTGTGTCTGCATTTCGGGGGTAAAGAACCGATAGTCGTTTCGGCCGGCTTGCTTGGCCCGGTACATCGCAATGTCGGCATGCTTCGAGAGGGTGGCGAAATCTTGGCCGTCGCTGGGATAGAGGGCGATGCCGATCGACAGGGCGATGGTGAGTTCATGGCGATCGAGGACAAAGGGTTGAACGAATTGATCCTGGAAACGCCGGGCAATTCGTGCCGCATGATCGGCATCGCAGTCCGGGAGCACCAGGATGAATTCATCGCCCCCCTGGCGGGACAGGGTATCCTGCGGACGCAATAGGCCTTGCAGTCGCCGGGCGACCAGGACCAGTAGTTCGTCGCCAATGGCGTGGCCCAACGTGTCGTTGATGTTCTTGAAGTGATCGAGATCCAGAAACATCAGGGTCAGGGGTGTTTTGCCGCGTCTGGCATTGGCCAGATCGTACTGAATGTGCTCCTGCAGCAAAATCCGATTGGGCAGGCCGGTGAGCACATCGAAGTGGGAGAGCTGAGCGATCCGGGCTTCATCGTCCTTTTGTCGCGTGATGTCGGTGATGAATCCGGTCCAAACCGTACTGCCGTCCGCTTCCCGGATCGGGAGGGAATTGCCGAACAACCAGTGTACGCTGCCGTCTTCGAAGCACACGCGGTACTCGTGCTGCCAAGGGCTGAGATCCCGCGCGGAACGGGTAATCGAGGCACTGACCCCGGATAGATCGTCCGGATGGATGCGCGTGAACACGATGCTGGCGTCATCGATAATGTCTTCCGGGGCCACGCGGTAGATGCTGCGCACGCCATCACTGGAAAACGGGAAGCTTGAATGCCCATCGGCGCTGAGTTTGTATTCGTACACCATGCCAGGCACGTGAAGCGTGATTTTTTGCAGTCGATCCAGAGCAGCCATGCGTTCACGTTCGGCCCGACGGCGTTGTTCGTCTCGATCGAAATTGTCCAGAGCGAAACTGATGTCTGTCGCCATTTCGATCAGAAGTTGCTGAGCGGCCTCGTCGAACGCATTGATTTCAATGGAATACAGCGCAAATGCCCCAACGACTTGTCCGGCACGATGTAGCGGTATGGCCGCAGAAGACTGCCACGCCGCGCGAGCGCTCCGTTCGTGCCACAATTTCGTTCGCGGGTCGCTTTTGTAATCCTGAGACCAATAGGGTTGGTTTTCACGGGTGGCTATTCCGATTGGCCCATGGCTTTCCGGATTCGCCGGGTCCAGTGAAATACGGAAATCGGTGAGGTAGCCCGTCTCATCGCCGTAGTTAGCCGAGGGCGTGATGCTGTTGGTCTGTTTGTCGATCAGGCCGATCCACGCCATCTTCATGCCGCCAAATCGAACGGCATCCAGGCATATCTGTGCAAAGAGATCTTCTTGGTTTTCACATCGGACAATCGCCTGGTTGCACTGACTCAGTGCGGCATACAATCGGGTGATTCGGGTGATTTGCGCCTCATTTTCCTGTCTGATGCGATCGAGTTCGCTGAGTTGTTCCTGGGTTCGACTGACCCAGTCCAGCACGCTGTTTTTCTGTTTCGGCCCAATTGCGATCGGGTGGGTGAAATCGCCACGGCCGATACGGGCGAGTTGCTGGTGAATCAGATTGACTGTGCCGCCCAGCGTGATATTCAGGGCGCGGTAGGTGCTGATCAGCAGAAACAGTAAGGCAAGTGCCAACACGATGAACAACCCACGTAATTCCTGCGCCGTGTTTTGGGCCTCTTGCACATCCTCGCGGGTTCGATCCGAAACCTGAAGCATGAATTCGTGAATCAGTTGCAGTGCGGTGTCTTTCTCCTTGTAGTAAGCCAGACTTTGCAGCAACGCCAGTGCATCATCTTGCGGGTCTGCCGATTGGGGATTCGCCGAATCGATCCGCTGAATCGCTGCGCTATCCCGTTTGTTGAGAGCGTGGATTTGTACGAGTGCTTTCTCGAGCAGGCCTTGTTCTGCCCGCGTAAAGCGGGCTGTTTGAATTTGCTCGGCGAGTGTGCGTGTGTGCT
>DATKTJ010000032.1:0-13171 GCA_035531235.1 Halothiobacillus sp.
GCATCCTGCTCGATCGCGCCCGATTCGCGCAGATCGGACATCACCGGCCGCTTGTTGGGCCGTTGTTCCAGAGAGCGGTTGAGCTGCGAGAGCGCCACGACGGGCACATTGAGTTCCTTGGCGATCGCCTTGAGCGACCGGGAGATTTCGGAGATTTCGTTCGTACGGTTTTCCTTGGTACCGGGCACCTGCATGAGCTGCAGGTAATCGACCACGATCACGCCGAGATCGCAGGTTCGCGCCAGACGACGCGCCCGTGAACGCAGGTCGCTGGGCGACAGAGCGGGCGTATCGTCGATATGGATCTCGGTCTGGCTCAGAATACCCACGGCCGAGGTCAATCGATGCCAATCGTGATCGTCCAACCGGCCGGTACGCACCTTGGTCTGATCGACGCGACCAATCGAGCTCAGCATCCGCAGCGCGAGCTGTTCGCCGGGCATTTCCATCGAAAATACCGCCACGCCCTTGCGACCGGAGATGGCGATGTGTTCGGCAATGTTCATCGCGAAGGTTGTCTTGCCCATCGAAGGCCGCCCGGCGACGATGACCAGATCGCCCGCCTGCAGGCCCGAGGTCATCTCGTCAAAATCCTTGAAACCGGTGGCATTGCCGGTAATGGCATCCTCCCGCTCGAAGAGTTCGGCAATCCGGTCCATCGCACCAGTCATCAGATCCTTGATCGGTCTGAAGCCGCGTTGGACCCGTTCGCCCTCATCGGCGATCGCAAAGATCTCACGTTCGGCGTAATCCAGTACCTCGGTCGCGGCACGACCCTCGGGCCGATAACCCATTTGGGCGATCTGGGTGCCCACGTCGATCAATTTCCGCAACACCGAGCTTTCCCGGATCATCAGGGCATAGGCGGCAATATTCGCCGCCGTCGGTACCGCTTCGACCAATTCGGCCAGATAGGAAACCCCACCGGCCTCTTCCAGTAATTCACGCTTGGATAGCCACTCGGCCACCATGACCGCATCGAAGGGCTTGCTACCCTCCGACAGACCGGTGATTGCGGTATAGATATGGCGGTGATCGACCCGGTAAAAATCTTCCGACTGCAGGATGTCGCTCACCTTTTCCAACGCCAGGTGGTCAAGCATCAGACCGCCCAGCACCGCCTGTTCCGATTCCTGCGAATGGGGCGGCATTCGGACATTGGCGAATGTCTTATCCGCATCACTCGACCCGTTTGAGGCCGAAAATGAGGGATTGAAAGGCGACGAGAAGGAAGACGACATAGGACTCGATAGATCAGATTTGGCGGGCATTCATCATACACCGAACCGCTTGTGTGACCGGATTCCTGCACGCAAAAAAACCTATTCGCCACGATGTCTTGAGGGGACGCGGGCCTCCTGACACAAGCCGTGGGATTTCTCTTGGGCTATCCGTCCGTGCCTGCGCCATTGTGCCCACTCGCGGGGCCACCTTGCGGGTGAACGCGCTGACAGGAATCGGGGAAATGGATTACCGCAACGGCACAACCGTACGGTTCCAGATCGGAGGGGGAAATCGCCCGCTAGTGCGGCAAAAGCGCGACGGTAACCCAGACCGCGCCGAGGGCAAAAACCCCGGCCAGCAGATCGTCGACCATGATGCCCCAGCCGCCCTCCACATGCCGATCGAGCCAACGGATGGGCCAGGGTTTGACGATGTCGAACAGTCGAAACCACAGGAATGCCAGCAGCAGATTCAATGGGGTGACGGGTACCAGCAAAAAGGGAATCAATACCCCCACGATCTCGTCAAAAACGATGCCGCCATGATCGTGTACGCCCAGCCGATGGCTGGCAGCGCCACAGAGCCAGATGCCGATCGGAATCAGCACAATCAGGGCTGCAAGGACGAGCAGCGGCAGCGGCAGGCCGACCACCTGTGCCAGCAGCCCCAGCAACACAGCCAGGCCGATGCCGGGCAACGTGCCGAAGGTGCCGGGCGCGAAGCGCGCCAGCCCCGATCCGAAACCGAAGGCCAGCCAGAGCACGGGATCACGCCAGACGCGGGCGGACAGATTCGGGATGTATTCGGTTTTTTTCGACATGAGATGGTCGGCCTTCAAGCCGGGGGGCCGGCGAAATGATCGAACCCGCCCTGCGACAGTGCCAGCGGATTGCCTGCGGCATCACGGATCACCAGTCCCGGCGCGGCGCGGATAGACCCGATCACGGTCGCCGGAAAATCCACTTGATCCCAGTGCGCGGGGTCCAGGGTGAACAGCAGCTCGTAATCGTCACCCGCCGTCAGCGGCAAGGTGTCGAGCGTGGGGTCGGCCTGCAACCAGTTGCGCGCAGCCGCAGACAGCGGGACCAAGGTCGCTTCAATCTCGGCACCCACCCCACTGGCGTCCAGGATATGCGTCAGATCCTGAACCAGGCCATCGGAGATATCGATCGCGGCATGGGCGAACATGGACAACCGCTGCCCTTCGGCAAGACGCGGACTGGGGCGATTCAAGCGAGCCGTTAAAAAATCGAGTTCGTCCAAGGGCAACGCGGCGGGGATGCGCTCGGGGGTCATCACGGCCCGCAAGCCCAAACCCGCATCGCCCAGTGTGCCCGTGACGGCGATCAGATCCCCAGGTTTTGCGGCATCGCGACGAAGTACCCGGCCAGTCTGACCGGCACCCAGTACGGTCACGGCAATCGTCAATTGCGGGCTAGCCACCGTATCGCCACCCACCAGGCACACGCCGAATTCCGCCGCAAGGGCATGAAAGCCCTCGGCAAAGCCGGCGAGCCAGTCGGCGTCGGCTTTGGGCAAGGCCAGACCCAGCGTGACGCCCAAGGGTCGCGCGCCCATGGCGGCCAGATCGGACAGATTGACCGCCAATGCCTTGTAGCCGATATCAAAAGGCGCCGTATCCATCGGGAAATGGCGCCCCGCCACCAGCAAATCGGTGCTCACCAACAGAATCTCATCCGCCGGGAGTTTCAACAGGGCGCAATCATCACCAACGCCCAAGAGTACCGCCGGATCGGCACAATCGCGCTGAAAGTATCGCCGAATCAGCGCGAATTCGTTCATCAAACGGACAGGTTCAACCAACGGCGGGCATTGTCATCGGTGTAGAACGCAACGGCGTCGATCGACTCGCCCCGAACATCGGCCAGCACCTGAGCGGTATGCGCCACGTAAATGGGCGTGTTGGACTTGCCACGATGGGGGACGGGAGCCAAATACGGCGCATCGGTCTCGATCAGGATGCGGTCCAGCGGGGCCTTGCGAGCCGTTTCGCGCAGATCGGCCGCCGTTTTGTAGGTCAGAATCCCTGAAAAGGACAGATAGAAACCCAGGTCCAGCGCGCGCTTCGCGGTGGTCCAATCTTCCACGAAACAGTGCATGACACCCCCGCAATCGCGTGCCTGTTCCTCCTTCAGCATCGTCATGGTATCGGCGGCCGCAGCGCGGGTATGAATGATGAGAGGCTTGTGCAGCGCCAGGGCCGCTTCGATATGGGCACGAAACCGATCATGCTGCCAACGCTCGGCCACGCCGCTGCGGAAGTAATCCAGCCCTGTCTCACCCACCGCGACGATGTTCGGGGCGTAAGCGCTGGACTGGATAAACCGGGTCAGTGATTCGGCATCGGTGACATAGTCGGCATCTTCCGTCGGGTGTACGCCGTAGGAAAGCCAGACCTGTGGCCGGTCGGCCCGTTCGGTGAAATAGGGTGCTACCAGCTCAGCCATCGCCGCCCAACGATCCGGATGAATCGAGACGCACAGCATCCGCCGTACGCCCGCATCAAACGCAGCCGCCATGAAGGTATCAAACGAATCGCCAAACGGCGCGAGATCGAGCTTGTCGAGATGACAGTGGGTATCAAATAGGTTCATAGCGCGGCAGGATGACAAAATAGATGGTTAATAACAAGATATGACCGCCCAGCGACGAAATAGACCCTTGGACTTCCCATACCGGACTGGCCCAAACCGCTCAGCCCAGTCGCAACCGAAGCACCTGAAAGCGTTCGCCCATCTCGGTCGGCAGTACCAGCTCCTTGAATCCCTGAGACAATCGCGACGCCTCTGCCCGATCTGTGATCGCCTGCATCTTGGCGGCGAACCGTGCGGGCACATCGGTACCCAGCAGCCAGGCGGCCTGTGTCCGTGTGCCATCCACGGCAAAACCGACCGTCCGGGCCAAACGGCTCAAACGTTCGAAATCGACCCAGGTCGTCAGATCCTGTAAACCCGGATACACAAAGGGATCGTCGTGGGCGCGATGACGATAATGGCAACGCAGGGTCCCCTCCTCCCGATCGGCCCGATACACATCGGCGCTGCGTCCACCGTAATCGAACAGATAGATACGGGTTTCGGCGTTGCCCAGACTGTGCCGGAGTTCACTCAGCCAGGCGGTCAGGTTCGGGTTGATCTCGGCTGCTACCGATTCCGCCCCCGGCTCCACGGGACCGAGATGCGCCGCCAGATCGCTGACGGCTGCCATAAGCGCCTCGGATGGCGACAGTTCACACCAATCGAATCGCCCGTTGACGGGGTGAACACCTAACTCACGAACGGATGCGACCTCGCCCGGCACCCAGCGAAAACGCGCTGCGGGCATGGCATCCAGCACTTCGTTGGCTATGACCATGCCGCCCGCCCAACCCTGTTGAGGATCGCACAGGACCGTATCGTCTGAAATCCATTGGACGCGCGCCGCGAGTTGCGGCGGCAGTTCGGCAGTGACCCTTGACTGCTGTCGCGCGCGCAGGGCGGGGCTGATTTCCAGAACCCAATATCGGTCGGGCACACAGCCGCGCCGTTCGCACTCGGTCATAAAATCGATCAACAACTGGCCTGAACCGGCGCCCAGTTCCAGTACCTGGGCACCCAGCCCATCGGCCCGGGCTTGTTGCCATTCATACACCAGCCCATCCGCAAAGAGCGGCGAACGTTCCGGCGCGGTCACGAAATCACCCCCAGCGCCGAAGGTTACCTGCCCACTGCTGTAGTAGCCCAACGTCGGATGGTAGAGCACGTCGGTCATATAGTCGCTGAAGGTCAGCGGGGCGGCTTCCATGCGTGCGCGCAGATGCGCGACTAGTTGCAGGCTCTTGGCCTGATCGGCTGACGAGGGTTCGGGCAGCGAAAAATCCGGTTCAACAACGGGCATTCAAACAACTCAGGACAAAGGCGGCAATCGATCCACACCCATCTGGGGCGGACGCTGACGCAGAATTTCAACCCCGACCCCCCGGGTATAAAACAGGGCATGCGGTTTGGTTGCCCGGAACCAGATTTTCTCGACCGGGAAATGGGCAAAAACCTGTTCGGTAACACGCTCGGCGAGGGTTTCCAGCAACTGGAACCCGCCCGCATTCACGACCATCATGACCACTTCGCACACGCGCTGATAATCCACCGTCGCTGAAATATCGTCTGTTTCGGCAACGGCCCGGATGTTGGCGACCCCGAGGCGCATGTCGATATGCAAGGGTTGCTTATCCTGGCGTTCATGCGGATAAATCCCGATCAACGCTTCAAACTCGAGACCGTCGATGACGATCCAATCCAGCGCTGCAGTGGCGTGGGCGGGGAACACAGGAGACATGTAGATGACCTAAAACTGGGTAAAATCGAACTCGAGACTGTTACGCGGACTCTGAATGAAGTCGCCCTGCACCAGATCCACACCCATGGGCCACAGGAGCTGCAGCGTAGCCGGATCTTCCACATTAGGCACGATCACTTCCACGTCGCGACCATTGGCATCATTCAGTAACTTGGTGACGGCGGCCTGATGCAGGCCTTCCTGACTGAAATTCTCCAGCAAAGCTCGGGATATCTTGACGTTCTTGGTTTTCAGATGATCGAGCAACCGGAAAGGTTCTGCCCCTTCGCCAAAACCATCGATCAGCAAAGCCCCGCCAAGGGGCGCGATGGCGTCGCGCAGATTTTCCAGATGCTTGAGCAGATAACCGGCCGTATCGGCACGCACCTGAATCACCAGCAATTCATCCGGCAACCGGATACTGGTCAGACGACTGACGAGCCACTGGGCAAACTCGTCATCGCGCAGGGACTGCTCGCTCATGCGGACATAAAGCTTGATGCGCTCGCCACGCTTGAGGGCGGCATTGATTTCCTTGATAGCACTCAGGACGACCCAGCGATCGATCGACTGCATGAGGTCCCCCCGCTCCGCACGCCCCAGAAACTCCATGGGGCGCAGCGGGTTGCCATCTTCGTCGATCATCCGCAGGAACACCTCGAATCGATTGGGGTCACGGTGCCCCTGCAGCGAAACGATAGGCTGAAAGGCGAGGAAGAATCGATTTTCCTTGAGCGCATCCTTGATACGACGCGCCCAGGTTTCTTCCTGCTCGGCGTCGCTGGCAGTCTTGAGGTTTGCCTGGTAGAACTCGAATTGGTTCACGCCCTTTTCGGCCGCCTTGTTGGTCGCCCGTTCGGCACGGTCGACGAGCTCCATGCCGTTGACCGGCGAATTCGAATCCAACAGCACGAAACCCAGCGCGATGTTCACGGTCACTGAGGTCGAGCCCATGCTGAAGATGTAATCTTTGGCATAACCGATCATGCTGTTGACCACCACCTCGGCCTGAGCATGATCGGCCTTGCCCATGAGAATCAGGAACGAATACGCACCATGACGCGCCACCAGTCCCTTGCCGCCGACCAATGCCTCGATCTCCTTACCGAACTCGGTCAACAGGCTGTCAATGCCGGTCGTACCCACCATTTTCTTCAAAGCATCGCTGTTGGTGATGTCCACCATCAACAACGCCCCGCTTTCCCCTTCATGGGACTTGATCAACTCGATGCGTTCGTGCAGCTGATCGAAGAAATAATTCCGGTTATATAGCCCCGTCAGCAGATCACGACGGGCCAGAAATTCAAGTTGCTCTTCGACTTCCGCCGAATTCTGCTGCTTCCGCGAGACAAATAACTGCAGACACTCTTCCCCGGCGAAACTTGCGCGCGAGGAGGAAATGATGACCTTGACGTGATCGCCGCCTTCCGTATTCAGCTCGAATTCATCCGTCGACTGGTCTTCCTTGAGGAAACTCTTTAGCCGCGCCGCACTTTCGCCCACCGCACGATCCAGCAGGGGCTCCTCCATCAAGTCCCCAAGTTCTGCAAAACCCATCAGGTCGAGATAAGCACGATTCGCATAGATATGCACACCGTCCTGAATATAGGCCACGGCCTCACTGGAGCCATCGATCAGTTTCTGGCAACGTTGCTCGGCGTTCTCCAGTTTTTTCTTGAACAACTTCCTGCTTTGCTCGCTCAGCGAAGCGACGACTTCACGGAGCAGGACCGGGATCAACCGGGATTCTTTCACCACCACCGCCGTGGCGCCGAGCTGATACAGCGGCAATACCTGATTGTCCTCGTCGACATCGGCAAGCACGAGCTTGGGCAGGTCGCCAAAAACGGAGCGGGCCAACTCGGTATCGCCCAATGCCTCCAGCGTGGCCGTGGAGCGACCGCCAAAATCGATCAGAATCACATCGGCCGATGACTTCGCCATCTGCTGCAGTGCAGACTCCGTCGAATCGGCGTGCATGACGTTCGCCTGCAGTCCCTGATTGCGCAACTGGCCCCGCAAGGCAATGGAATCGTTGACGGCCGAAGAAAAATACAAAACAGTGAAAGGACGTTCCTTAACCCGCTCAAGCATCGGCACGGCTCGCCTCCATGATCAGAAAACCTTCGCCGGTCTGGTAGACCGCCCCGAGGTGAACCTGAATTTCTTTCTCGTCACGCATGACTAATATTTCCTGAGTTTCTTCTACCAATGAGGCGGGCACAATCGCCCGAACAATCACCGCATGTTCATTGGTCAGCATGATCACTGGCCAGGTTTTGCTCCAGCGGCTGTCTGCCGCCCTGAAATCTCGTGCATAACTGGCAAATGCCTCGCCGGACAGGCGCTGAACGCCCATATCGACAGAGCTTTCTCCCTCGTGCATGTGTCGGACCCAGCGCACCACACCAATGGCGATGCTTGACGTCGAGGATCCCGTCGCCAGTTCCGCCAGCAGCAGATCATCCACGGCAGCGCGACTATTGGCGGCCAGCCGCCAATGCAATCGAAAACCGCTCGGTGAGAGATTGACCACATCCCAGGTGTTCGGTTCGTGGACATGTCCGGGGCGGCTGGCACCCACCGAGAGGCCGCCGTCGGCTCCGTTCCAGTCCACTTCTCCATCGGCACGGGAAGAACTGATGTCCATCTTGAAATCGCTGGCGCTCAACATTGGCTGAATCGCCCCGCGAATGGGCTGCTCGAGTCCTTCCCAATCCACCCCCGCCAAGGCCAGGGAGGAATTGGGAAGCGAATCGTGACTTGCCAGCCGCTCCAGGCGGTGATGCACACTCAGATAACCCAGCGTAATCAGGGTGGAAGCCTGCCCCGCCGAGGTACCCGTTGGCGCGGCGCGCGGCGTATGGCTGACGAAATAGAACTGCAGTCGACTCAGAAGATGTTGCACTTGGGCACGGCACTGCGGCATCAGTGTCGACTGAATGGATGGCTGATACAGCTCCCCCACATCGATGAACATACCGGAGCCGGCCATGTTCGACCGGGGGGTCAAGGCAATGTGCGGCATGATCTTGCCGGTCACGTCGATAAAGCGGCTGGTGCGGGTCGGCTCTTCATGCACGATCTCGATGTAGCGGGCCACCCGGATCAAACAATCATACCCCTCCTCCATCTCATCCTGAGTCAGACCGTAGGGGTTGGTCATGGCCAGCGTGAGAATCGCAATGTACTGATGATAGATAGCCTGCCAGCCAACGGCATGTTCCTTGGCCAGCTCGGTTCTGGCCAAATCCGCGAATTGGTGCAGATCCACGTAGAGCGACTTGGGCACATCCACATAGGCCATATAGCAATCGAGGATACCACGCACAGCCCAGTCCACACGCTCTTGGTGCGCCCGGACCAGATGCTCCTCGAACCCGGTGGTATCAACCTGATCCTGCATGGCAGTCAACTTCAGGTTGAGCAACAACTGGGCATTGCGATAAATACGCAGCAGGGCAGCCAGTTGGCTCAATCCTCGATCACTCAACGGCAAGCCGGATTGACGGAGGCTTGCGCGCACTCGCCCCGCCATGCGGGTCAGGAATGGAAGGGCGGCGCCAACGACCGCACCGATCTCCGATTCGTCCATATCCTGCCACGCCGTTTCGGACAAGCGGTCACTCAATACCTGAGTCGCTTCAATCGGATCCAGCAGCAAGAGCTGATCAAGTAATGCGTTCAGTTCCTTCGATTGCATAACGGCTTCCTTTTACCTTGATTTTTGATGGATCAGTACCTGTCTCAGGCCCGATCGATCTCGAATTATTGGACTGCGTTCAGTTTATACCCTAAAAACACAAAAAAGCTGCTGAAATGAATCCGCTTCAGGCAGATTTGCCCTCTGCATCCAACCATCCCTGCCCCAACCGAACCGGCATCCCGGCCTGCCAGTCGGGCGAAAAGCGCGCGTCGGACGGCGCCAGCAGAATTACGGTCGATCCCATGTTGAATCGTCCCATCTCCTGGCCACGTGCCAGACTGATTACCATGCCGACATCATCACCATAATCACGCCGCGTAACCTGTTGGCCGGCCGGCGGCGTCACGAGACCGGCCCATACGGTTTCGATCGCCGCCACATTAATGGCACCGACCAACACCAGTGCCATCGGCCCCAGGTCCGTTTCGAACACACAGACCAGACGCTCATTGCGCGCGAACAGCCTCGGCACCTGTTGTACGGTCGCTGGCGATACGCTGAACAGGCGCCCCGGCACGTGAATCATTGTCCGCAGGCGCCCCGCGCACGGCATGTGAACCCGGTGATAATCGCGGGGAGAGAGATAGACGGTCACGAACTGACCCTGCTCGAATTCCCGAGCCAAGGCGGCATCACCCCCCAGCAGCTCGATCACCGAATAATCCCGTCCCTTGGCCTGCAACAGGTTACCGGATTGGATGGCCCCAATCTGACTGATGCGACCATCGCAGGGACTGACCCATTCGGCCGGGTCCGGTGCCAGGGGGCGCACATCCGCTTTCAGCGCACGGGTGAAAAAGGCATTGAAGGTCGGATAGACGGCGGGGTCAGACGCCACCGCCTCACTCAAATCCACATCGAATCGCCGCACGAACCAGCGAATCGCCGATGCGGTGAACGGGGTGCGCCAACGGGTAAGATGGAATATCACGCGTGAAATGAAATGATGAGGCAATGCATATTGGACGGCCGACCACAGGGTTTGTTTCCAGGTTGGCGATGACATGCCGGCGAGCTCGGAGGGAGCGGATTGTTCATTCATAACGGATTTCAGCACTACAGTTGACGAGCGAAGTGTCCATGATACCCGCAGTTCTGCCACAATGAAGCCCGCAGCCCTTCCCCGTTCCCAAAGCAGTCTTGAACCATGAGCCTACACGACCCGATTACCGCGCCCAACCGGACACTTCATCCCCTGATCGAGGACACCCGACAACTCGGCAGCATTCTGGATTTTGTACGTTGGGCCGCCAGTCGCATGGACGAACAGCAGGTGTTCCTGGGGCATGGCACGACTCAATACTGGGATGAAGCCGCCTGGCTGGTACTCGACAGCCTGCACCTGCCACTTGATCTGGACGGGCAGCACTGGGCGGCCAAGCTCACACCGAGCGAAACCACGAAGCTGGTGGATCTGATCCGCCGGCGCTGCCTGGAGCACATTCCTACGGCCTATCTGCTGAACAAGGCCTGGTTCATGGGTCAGCCCTTCTTTGTCGACGAACGCGTGCTGATTCCCCGCTCCCCTTTTGCCGAATTGATTACCGAGCAATTTGCACCCTGGTTCCACCAGGATGCCCCCCCGCAGGACATCCTGGATGTCGGTACCGGTTCTGGCTGTCTGGCCATTGCACTCGCAGAATACTTTCCGGATGCCCAGGTGACCGCTTGCGACATCTCGTTGGATGCCCTGAGTGTTGCTGCCCGTAATGTTGGTGATTACCAACTCGAAGACCGCGTCAGCTTGTATCAGTCGGACTTACTGGCCGGGCTGGTTGTCGGTGATGATCAGGCCCCACTGTGTTTCGACCTGATCATCAGTAACCCGCCCTATGTCGATCCGGATGAAGCCGAAGACCTGCCGGCGGAATACCATCACGAACCCGCCCTGGGCTTGTTCGCGGACGATCATGGTCTTGTGCTCGTCGAACGATTGCTGGATACCGCCGCCGACCATCTCACGTCTCAGGGCCGAATTTTTGTCGAAGTGGGTAATAGTAAGCGGCTGATCGACCAGACCTGGCCCGACCATCGACTGACCTGGCTGGACATGCATAACCAGGAAGCAGCCATTTTCACCGTCGCACGGGCCGATCTGCCCCACTGGCGCGGTTAATTGATTTACCGCATGAGTTCAGATAAAAATAATCCCTTTTCAAACAAGTCTTTGGGATCACAAGAACGCGTATTATTGAAAAATGCGTCCGGTGCCCTTGCCAAGGATCAGTAATCGCGCAAGAATCGTTTGTGATCCGCCTCGCCGGATAAGTCCCTTCAAGACTTAAGCAAGGTGGGCACCATTGTCCGAGAATCTGCACGCAACATCCGCAGACGGAACGCATCAGGGCGACGTCAGATCGTCACAGACCGACAAGGCCCGGGCCATTGACGTCCGGGCGTCACCAGAAGGAGTTCGCGCAATGGCTCATATTGTTATTCTTGGTGCCGGTATCGGCGGCCTGCCCGCCGCCTATGAGGCGCGCCAGGCTCTGGGGAAAGACCACCGGATCACGGTCATCAACGCCGACCCGTACTTTCAGTTCATTCCCTCCAACCCCTGGCTGGCTGTTGGCTGGCGAAACCGGGATGACATCTCCTTCCCCATGGCGCCCTATCTCGAGCGCAAGGACATTGCCTTCATCGCCCAGACGGTCACGGCCATTGATGCGCCGGGAAACCGATTGGAACTGGCCAACGACGAACATGTCGATTATGACTACCTGATCATCACGACGGGCGCCAAACTCATGTTTTCCGAAGTAGAAGGTGCCGGGCCCGAACACAACACCCAGTCGATCTGCACCATCAACCACGCGGAACAATCCTACGAAGACTACCAGCGGCTCCTGAACAACCCCGGCCCGGTAATCGTCGGCGCCTTTGGCGGCGCCAGTTGTTATGGTCCGGCTTACGAGTACGTGTTCATTCTGGACACAGCGCTCCGCAAGAAAAAACTCCGCGCCAAGGTGCCCATCACGTTCGTGACGCCCGAACCCTATATCGGCCATCTGGGACTCGGTGGCGTGGCGGATTCGAACGGGATGCTCGAATCCGAGCTGCGGTCACATGACGTCAAATGGATTACCAATGCCAAAACCACCAAGGTCGAAAAAGGCATCATGTATGTCGATGAATACGATCGCAGTGGTGCGGTGATCCACCAACACGAACTTCCCTTCAACCACACCATGATGCTGCCGGCATTCAAGGGTGTCGACTGTGTCGCCAATGTGCCCGATCTCTGCAATCCGCGTGGTTTCGTCAAAATCGACGAGTATCAACGCAGCCCCGTCTACAAGAATATTTTTTCAGCCGGGGTGGCCGTGGCCATTCCGCCCGTCGAAAAGACCCCCGTACCTGTTGGGGCACCGAAAACGGGCTATATGATCGAATCCATGATCACCGCCATCGTGCACAACATCCATGCGGAGCTGACGGGTGAAGGCAAGCCGGACTACAAAGGCACGTGGCAGGCAATTTGCTTGGCCGATTTCGGTGATCGCGGCGCGGCGTTCGTTGCCCAACCCCAAATGCCGCCCCGTAACGTGAACTGGTTTGCGTCAGGGAAATGGGTACATCTGGCAAAAATCGCCTTCGAAAAATACTTCATCCGCAAGATGAAAAAGGGCACATCCGAACCGCTATACGAAAAGTATGTCATGCAGGCCATCGGCCTCAACCGCCTCGAAAAATAAGCGCCGTTTCGCTGAGATTGAAAACCTGCCGGGCGGCAGGTTTTTTTTCGGCCACGACGACGTTAATCAGCACATCACCTCCACAACAGGACCAGCCCCGACCCCACCAGGATGGTTGGCAACAAGACGCTGGCCACCTTCAGCCCCAATGCTTTACCGCCGATCACATAAGCCAGCGCGGTTTTAACCAGCGTATTCACCAGAATTGCCA
>DATKTJ010000033.1:0-4027 GCA_035531235.1 Halothiobacillus sp.
GCTGGGTCGCCCACTGCTTTTCGGCCGGCAGAATGCCATATTCCGAAGGCAGCCAAAGCAGCCGGGCTTTCGGTTCAGTTCGCGGGGCAACAACCTGAATGTTCAGCGGGCCATCCGGCACGTCCAGCGTCAGATGATCGGCCCGAGGCGAGTCGGACAGGGGAGAATCGGGCTGAGCCGGTTCGGCCGCCGTCACGCCGGAGAATGGCAACAGGCAGAACAGTGCGATGCGTATCCATCGGGTCGCAGAGAACATGACCATGACAGCCCCCAGAGTGCGGATTTAGGGTACGGATTCCCCACCTAGCGTACGGGATGTCTCGCTTATCTGACAATGATCAATGTTCGCTCACCGATGGCCATGAACCACACCGAAGCATTCCCACAGATCGTGGGGAATCACGGCCCCGGTCGACCTTGGCAATCCGGACGAATTACAGCCGTTCGATCCGTTCGCGCTGGGACATCAGTTCACCCAGACTGGCCGCGAATTTCTCGACCCGCTCCCGTTCCTGTGCCACCACCGCCGGTGGGGCGCGGTCGGCGAAGCCGGGGTTGTCGAGCTTGCCGCGGGCCTTGACCAGTTCCGCCTCGATCTTGCCGATTTCGCGATCTAGCCGCGCCAGTTCGGCCTCCTTGTCGATCAGGCCCGCCAGCGGGATATGCATCTGCATGCTGCCGACCAATGCCATGGCGGCCTCGGGCAGGGCTTCACCCTCGGCCAACGGAGTGACACTGCTGATCCGACCAACACCGCTGAGCAAGTCGCCAAATCGTGCAAACCGCGCCTGTTCCTCGGCACTGGCCTGCGTCACCAGAATCGCCAGAGGCTTGCCGGGCGCAATATCCATCTCGGCGCGAATGTGGCGTACGCCGAGAATCACCTGCTTGAGCCACTCGACCGATTCCAGTGCCTCCGTGCTGATCCTGCCCTCATCCGCCTGGGGATAAGGCCGGCCCATGATGCTGGACGTCGGTGCCGAGGTATCGATCCCGGCCATCGGTGCAACCCGTTGCCAGATCGTTTCCGTGATGAACGGGATAATGGGGTGCAGCAGGCGCAGCAATGTTTCCAATACGCGCACCAGGGTACGGCGGGTGCCGCGTTGGGTCGCCGCATCGCCCTGCTTCAGCGCCGGTTTGGTGAATTCCAGATACCAGTCGCAGTATTCGTTCCAGGTAAATTCATACAGGGCGTGCGCGGCGAGATCGAACCGGTAATCGGCAAAGTGCCGGCTCACTTCGGCCTCGCATTGCTGCAGGCGGCTGATGATCCAGCGATCGGCATCGCCCAAGGTGATGGCTTGGGTGACCGGGTCATCGCCGAGGCCGGTGTCCTGATCCTCGCACTGCATCGCCACAAAGCGGCTGGCATTCCAGAGCTTGTTGCAGAAATTGCGATAACCCTCGATCCGACCCAGATCGAAGCGAATATCGCGGCCGGTCGTTGCCAGCGCCGCGAAGGTGAAGCGCATCGCATCCGTGCCGAAGGCCGGGATGCCATCCGGGAATTCCTTGCGGGTGTCTTTTTCGATGCGTTTGGCCATGGCCGGCTGCATCAGGCCCGCCGTACGTTTTGCCACCAGGGCTTCGAGGTCGATACCGTCGATCAGATCGATCGGGTCGAGCACATTGCCCTTGGACTTGGACATCTTCTGTCCCTGCGCATCGCGGATCAGGCCATGCACATACACCTCGCGGAACGGCACGTCCCCGGCAAAATACTTGCCCATCATCACCATCCGGGCCACCCAGAAGAAGATGATATCGAAGCCCGTCACGAGGACGCTGGTCGGATAAAAGGCGGCCAGTTCCTCGGTTTTTTCCGGCCAACCCAAAGTCGAGAACGGCCAGAGTGCCGACGAGAACCAGGTATCGAGCACGTCGTTATCCTGGCTGAGCGCCACGTTGTCCGCCAATTTGTGGGCGGCGCGCACTTCGTCCTCGTTCCGGCCAACATAGACATTGCCCTCGGCGTCGTACCAGGCAGGAATACGGTGACCCCACCAGATCTGGCGACTGATGCACCAGTCCTGAATATTCTCCAGCCACTGGAAGTAGGTGTTCGACCAGTTTTCGGGCACGAATTTGATGTCGCCGCCCCGCACAGCATCCAGTGCCGGACGGGTAATGGCAGCAAGCCCGCCCGGACGGCCATCGTCCTGGGTTTCACGGGTGAGATCGACAAACCACTGATCGGTCAGCATCGGCTCGATGACCGCCCCGCTGCGGTCGCCACGCGGCACCATCAGCTTGTGGTCGTCGATCTTTTCCAGCAGTTCCTGGGCCTTCAGATCATGAATGATGCGGTCGCGCGCTTCATAACGATCCAACCCGGCATAGGCCTTGGGCAGGGTCGCACCCACGGTCTGGCTCTGCGCACCGACCCGCTCGCATTCCGTACGGATGCGCGCATCGGGAGTCAGTACGTTCAGCAGCGGCAGGTTATGCCGCTGACCCACCGCATAGTCGTTGAAATCATGTGCCGGGGTGATCTTCACGCAGCCGGAGCCGAATTCGGGATCGACATAGTCGTCGCCGATGATCGGGATTTCACGGCCCACCAGCGGCAGGGTGATGGTTTTGCCGATCAGGTGCTTGTAGCGCTCGTCTTCGGGATGGACGGCCACGGCGGAATCGCCCAGCATGGTTTCCGGCCGGGTCGTCGCCACGATCAGGAATCCGGAACCATCGCTGAGCGGATAACGCAGATGCCACATGTGGCCGGTTTCTTCCTCACTCAACACTTCCAGGTCGGAAACGGCCGTCTGCAGCACCGGGTCCCAGTTCACCAGCCGCTTGCCCCGATAGATCAGGCCATCCTGATGCAGCCGAACAAAAACCTCACGTACCGCTTCGGACAGGCCCTCGTCCATCGTGAATCGCTCGCGCGACCAGTCGCAGGACGCGCCCAATCGGCGCATCTGCTCGGTGATGAACCCCCCGGACGTGCCTTTCCATTCCCAGACCTTGGCTGTGAACTCTTCGCGGCCCAGATCATGCCGGGTCTTGCCCTCGGCTTCGAGCTGACGCTCCACCACCATCTGGGTGGCAATCCCCGCGTGATCGGTGCCGGGTTGCCAGAGCGTGCGATCGCCCTGCATCCGGTGCACGCGGGTCAGCATGTCCATCAGGGTGTCCTGAAAGGCATGCCCCATGTGCAGACGACCGGTCACATTCGGCGGCGGCAGCATGATGCTGTAGCTCGGCGCATCCGGGGCCAGATCCTGGCGGGGCTGGAAATAGCCGCCCGCCTGCCAGCGGGCATAACACGGGGCTTCGATCTCGGCGGGGCTGTAGGTTTTTTCCATGGAATTCGTCAATCAGATAAAGCAAAAAAGAGGCGATACGGCTGTGTTCATCGGCGATTGAATACGGTCGTATCGGAGGTTCATTCAGCATCGCGGTCGACCTGGGCAACCGCCCGGTGCTGGGGTTTGACCCCCGCCTGTTGATAATCGCGCCAGCGTGCGCGGGCCGCCTCGCGATTGGCATCATTGGCATCCACGATTTCATCGACAGCCTGACGCTCGACCACCCGCTCGATCGGCTTGCCGGACAGGTTGATCACATAGTCAAAACCACCCGCGGCGGGGTCCATACCGATAAACAAGGGGGCATGCGCCGCGTCCTCGGGATCGGCGGTGTGCGGCACGAAGGCATCCGGTCGATAGCCCCACAGATACTCGTCGAAGCTCTCGACGTGCTCCAGATTGGCACAGACCACATAGGTCATGCGTTCATCGGCGGCTGCCTGGGCACACAGATCGGCCGCATAGAACCAGAATGCATCGGGTTCTGCATCGTCAATCAAATGAAAAGTTACTGCGCTCATGAATATCGATTCCAGTCTGTGTCGTGTCCTGCCTGCCCGGGGCACCCGGTCATCATCGTACTGCCTTCGGGCAAGCCCGGAAAATCAACGCGAAGATCAACCTGTGACGCCATGGCAGCGAGTGCGTATTATGCCCAATCCAGCCCCAACACGCAGTGCCCCATGACCATTCCCGCCTCAAAACCCCGCAGC
>DATKTJ010000034.1:0-7817 GCA_035531235.1 Halothiobacillus sp.
TGCTCACCGCCGGCCTCGGCGGCATGGGCGCGGCGCAGCCGCTGGCCGCCTCGCTGGCCGGCATGTGCAGCCTCAACATCGAATGCCAGCAGAGCCGCATCGACTTCCGCCTGAAGACCCGCTACGTCGACGAGCAGGCCAGCAACCTCGACGACGCGCTGGCGCGCATCGAGACATACACCAAGGCGGGCGAAGCGAAATCCATCGCGCTGCTCGGCAACGCCGCCGACGTGCTGCCGGAACTCGTGCGCCGCGGCGTGCGCCCCGACGCCGTCACCGACCAGACTAGCGCGCACGACCCGGTCAACGGCTACCTGCCGCAGGGCTGGACGGTGGAGCAGTGGTTCGAGCGCCGCAAGAGCGATCCGGAAGGCACCCGCGACGCCGCCAAGCACTCCATGCGCACCCACGTCGAGGCGATGCTCGCGTTTCACGCGCAAGGCATCCCCACCTTCGACTACGGCAACAACATCCGCCAGATGGCGAAAGACGTCGGCTGCGACAACGCGTTCGCGTTCCCCGGCTTCGTGCCCGCCTACGTGCGCCCGCTGTTCTGCCGCGGCATCGGCCCGTTCCGCTGGGTCGCGCTCTCGGGCGACCCGGAAGACATCTACAAGACCGACCAGAAAGTGAAGGAGCTGATCCCCGACGACGCCCACCTGCACCACTGGCTCGACATGGCGAAGGAGCGGATCAGCTTCCAGGGGTTGCCGGCGCGTATCTGCTGGGTCGGCCTGGGGTTGCGCGACAAGCTGGGGCTGGCGTTCAACGAGATGGTGCGCAATGGGGAGTTGAAGGCGCCGGTGGTGATTGGGCGGGATCACCTCGATTCTGGCAGTGTCGCTTCACCGAACCGCGAAACCGAGGCCATGAAGGACGGTAGCGATGCGGTGTCTGACTGGCCGTTGCTCAATGCGATGTTGAATGTGGCCGGTGGAGCGACGTGGGTTTCGTTGCATCATGGGGGTGGGGTGGGGATGGGGTATTCGCAGCATTCCGGCATCGTGATCGTCTGCGACGGCACCGAAGCGGCGGACAAGCGGATTGCGCGGGTGTTGTGGAACGATCCGGGGACTGGGGTGATGCGGCATGCGGATGCGGGGTATGAGATTGCGGTGGAGTGTGCGAAAGAGCAGGGGTTGAAGTTGCCGATGGTTTGAATGGGGTTTTGGATGTAAGAATTAGATAAGCATAATTATCATCTAATAATATTAAGGAAGATATGCTGTGAGCAATAATCTCGTACCAACTTCGCAGATGCAATTGGTCGATCCTCAAGCTCAGATCGTTGTGGATTTCTTAAGAAATGTTGGATTGCCATGCGATAATATAATTGCCTCAAAAGATCAGCGAGCTATTATTGGAGCAAATTTGCTGCAATACATCGAGTCATTGCCCGCTGAGGTCAAGCAAGGTGCGAGATATTTATCAAAATTTGTCGTTGGAGCGGGATTTGGTCTATTTGATTACTCACTCAATGCTATTTGGAACGAGGTTGTTCTTGATTTAAATAAAAAGGCTATAGCCTATGGCCTTGATATTTTCTATGACGCAGCAATAGGTGGTAAGGCTCGAAGTTTTTACCAAACGGAAGATGATCTTCGCTCAATTAAGGATGCTGTGCTTCTTGATACTTGCAGAAAGCTTGAGCTCATTAGCGATACAACCCATAAGAAACTTAAGCATATCCTTGATATGCGAAATGATATCGGTATTTCGCATCCAACTAATTATACAATAAATGCTTTTGAGCTTTTGGGTTGGCTGCAAACTTGCATCCAAGATGTCTTAAATGATCGTCCGACAGAGGCCGCTCTTCAAGTCCAGGCGTTCATTCAAAATTTGAAAACGTATACTCAGCCTCTTGATCCGGCAAATCTAACGAGTATTTCTGCGAAAATTGCTGCATTAGCGTCCCATCATTGTGGCAACATTTTGCGAACGATGTTTGGTATTTACGTTGCGCAAGATACTGACCTTCAAGTGCGCAAAAACATTACATTGCTTGCTATTTCCGTGTGGGCAGCAAGTGGCGATGATACAAAATATCGCCTCGGACTTAGCTTGGAAGGATATAACACCAATCTTTATCGCGAAAAATACGTACTCGGCGAGCAATTTTTTCAATCAGTTGGCGGCAACGCCTTCCGGTCTAATGCCGAGCGTGCGATCATTGTCGACGGCCTTCTTGATCAATTGCTAGAAAAGCATAATGGGTACGACAATTTTCACCATGAAGCACCTGTTATTGATGCTATATCATCATACATAAATGGCCAGCAGGACATTCTTGATAACTTTGCTCCGAAACTCATAAAAACTGTGCTCATGTGTCGTATCGGCCGGGGTATATCATATTGTAATGGCGTATCACCTCGTGGCGCTCCTTACTATGACCGAATAATTGGTCTTTTAGGCGATCGGTTTGCTCCAACCGCTCTGGCGGCCCTTACACACTATGAGCTTCAATCCCAGCTTGAGCGTCAAATATGTCGAACGCAGGCTTGCGCTGCGCTAGCTGTCCTGAAGGCTGGTGTCGTAAACCAGCGTTTACTTGAATGCATAGATTTCTTGCTATCAAACCTCCCTGCAACGGGAAAGGCAGTACTTGATTCACGCTTTAAACGCTTGTCATCGGACTACATCACGTGGAACTAACTATGAAAAGAGGAGGCGCGAACAGGCCAGAGATATTTTTCCATCTTTACGAAATGTCTCTAACTCCTTCTTCTTCCCTTTTTCTTCCGTGTGGCGGGTGCGCAGGGCGCGACTACCAATCCACATAATCTGAGCATATGGAGTTGGTGCCATGGCGCGTAGTGATGAAGATAAGAGTTACATGCTTCGCTCCGTGATTCCCAGTCGGCTTGGTGCACTCGATGCACTTGATGCCGCAATTCGTATCATCGAGCGGAAGGATCCTGACGATGCTGGCGAGTTCGCAATGTTCTTGTCGGGCGCCGTTGTTGCGAAAGGAAGTGCGTATGGGATCCTAAATCCGTGGCGGGAGGTGGGATTAGTTCATGCGCGAGCGCTATTGGAGTTCCTTGGTCTATGGGAGTCTGGCGGTCGACTTGTGGAGCGGACCGGGCGGCAGTGGAAAACAGACTGGCGAATAACCGACTTTGGGCTTCCTGCGGTCAAGCCAGCGCAGGCTATCGGCGCTTACCAGGGAGCCCCAAAAGAAGCAGAAAAGGCCCTGGTATGCGTCATGATTTATGCCAATCGAGCGGTTGCGCACATGACGGATCCTCTGGAGGCGAATGTGTACTCTACAAATGAAGTGCGCATTGCTTGCCAGGGTATTCGCGCTCTGGTTGAAGGTTTCTTGTATCGCCCGCTTAATTTGGTCCCACCAGAGCGAGTAGTGTTCCCTGCGTGAGGAAAAAAAAGCAATGACCGGAAAACGGGACGGAGGAAGTTAAATGCCCTTGGGCCGGTTTTCGGCTTGCTTCGGCCGTCCAGCCCGTCGCACACTTACCGGGCAGCCCAAGACCATTTCCTCTTTGGACCATTTAACTTCCTCCGTCCCGATTTCCGTCCCATGGGTATTAGGCCATTTTTCCCCACGTCAGCCGCGGTGGTTACGCACAGTTGGTTATATGAGCGACAAGACTAAGCTGAGATTTATGAGCAGGGAACGTCATGCGCGCCGTCGTAATCGCCTCGGCTACTGCATCCGATGCTTCGATAAGAAGGGGAGGTACCCGCTCGGTACCCACTTCGTCAAGGAAGGCTTCTTTCATGCTGATGGTGATGTCGTCTTCTCGCTGGTGCGAGGCTCGTCTTGGGAGCGTCTTGACCCTGAAGTTCCATATTCCGAGTTCGATTGGGCACTTCCACAAGAGCTGCGTCTTTGGGCCTCTCTGATTTTCTGCGAGAAGATCGAAGAGCCGCGGATGTGTCTATACCCAATTACTACTGAGTCGTTGTGGTTGGATGTTAGAAATTTGAGCATGAACATGCGTACTGTGCAGAACGTGCGATGCTTGTTACTCAAGGAACCTGATCTGATATCAACCGGTCCAAACTTTCCTCCTATACCTACACGTCAGAAAATTATCGGACCCTTCGACCTTATTGAGGCGAGTCATTTTTCACTGAATCGACTCTCGACTTTTTGGGAGGCTCTAGATAATTATGACTATCTGATTCTACGCGCCGTCCATGCAATGATTAAATCCGACATGTTGACGTGCTACATAGAATTTGGTGAGGAAGCGGTCGTGGCTTTGTATGTCGCCCTTGAGGCGTCCTTTTCTTACATTAAAGACGTCTTGGCGTTGATGGGTGCTTCAAATCCATCCGCTCATGACGCTGCGATGTGGCTATATGAGCACTTTGATCGAGAGTGGGGTCATAGTGCGCCGGCTCAAGGGGTGGGGTACTTTGCCGAATTTTATGAGAATCGCATTATGACCATGCATCCATCAAGCCGATATGGAGAGGTGCCGTATGCTCCTTTGATGCATGATGATTATATTCACTTGCGTAGATCATTGCGTGAGATATTCGCCTATCTGGTTTCTGATATTCACGGCGACGATAGGCGCAAATTGCTTGCCGAGCACAATAATCGATTCGCCAGAAACCGGGACGGAGGAAGTTAAAGTGAATTAGACCAAATAAAGGGACGGAGGGAATTAAGTCCAGTAGCCGTGTTTGTTTCGCTCCTCCGTGCCATCGCGCATCTCCGTTCATCGATTGGGTTCGGGCCTCACGTCAGCCAACCTCTACGAAAAAGGTGTCAGGGACAATTTTTAGGCGATTACAGTGCGCTCAAATTGTCCCTGACACCACCACCATTCTTGCACCACACGCTCGACGGCGGCTTCACTATGTTGGAACTGCCTTCGCGCGAAGAGGCTATCGCGTGGGCGGCGCGCATCGCCAAGGCGTGTCGCTGCGACCAGGAACTGCGCGTCTTGGGGGCAAAAAAGGTGTCAGGGACAATTTTTGAACGTCTACCAAGTCGCTCGAATTGTCCCTGGCACCGTTCTTTCAGAGCCGCCGATCAGAAAACAGGGGTCAGGTTCGACTTTCTTATCGAAAACGGTGGTTGCGCGGTGAAAAGGTGTCAGGGACAATTTGATAGAAGTGCGCAAGAAAGATGGTGCCAGAGACTGTTCTTAGCGGCCAAAGAGACTTCTAATTGTCCCTGACACCTTTTTTGCTAGACACCTTTTTTGGGGCCAAAGAAGATCGGTTGGCCGAAAAAGACCGCCATCGAAACCGAAGACCTGCTGGAAAGTCGACTCTGACCGCTGTTTTACCTTGTGCGAGAATTCCCGCTAATCCATTGGGCGTTGCACGGCATGAAAACTATCGGGCTGATCGGTGGCATGAGCTGAAGAAGCATGGGGTCAGGTCTAGCTTTGTAGCACTTGATTGCATTCTTTCGCTGCCCCGGATGATACGAAGCCAGACCTGAAGACTCATGTCGCCGCCTCCCGCGCTTGGCGGTACGTTGGAACTACCACAGTTCCGCGAATAAGGGGTCCGAATAAGGGGTCAGGTTCATTAATTAGTATTAGTAAATGAACCTGACCCCTTTGCTAAATTTTTCCTGGAGCTGAACTCAGGGGATATTTCATAGGCCCGTCTCGAAGTCTGAGCGTGGCATGCGCGCAGAAGGTTTAAATTGCATAAAGGGGAGGGCGGGATTTTGGACAAGTGCGCGGAGCTGCTAAAGCTCGTGGAAAAGAGGCGTCAGCGTGACATTCTTCCGGAATATGGGCGGCTGGCCGACTACGGGAACGGTGCTTTCGATGTTAATTGCGACTACGTCTCTCCCTATTCCAAGGGGGCGCACAACCACGACGCAGACGTGATGATTATGCTGCAGGACTGGAGCTCGGATGATGCGTTGCGGCGCAGCAGCGGGCCGAGCGAACTGGGGCGCGACCCCAACCTTCCGACGAACAGGACGCTGGACAGGTTGTTGAGTGACACGCTGGGGCTGCGGCTGGAGGACACCTACGCCACCAACCTGTTTCCTTTCATCAAGGGCCGCGGCTTATCGACCCGCATTCCTTTTGCGGATCTCGTGCTGGCGGCAAAGGAGTTCGCGTTGCCGCAGATCAGGATCGTTGCGCCCAGGCTCGTCGTGTGCCTCGGCAAGAACACCTTCAATGCAATTCGTGTGGCTGCGTCCCAGAACGGATTGGCGCACGAGTCTGACCGCTGCCGCACCATGGAAGACGCGATCAATGCGGCGTTTACCGTCGAGTTGGAGGGGCGCAAGGTTGCCATTTGGGCGCAGGCCCATACCGGTGCCTGGGGGCAGAGCAATCGCAACAGGGGCGTTCCGGGCCGCACGTCCGACGACTGGATGAAGATGAGCCTCGACGTGGGCCTGCGTGCTGCCCGTTGATGGACGCTAGAGCGGCAGCGGCTAACGGGTCAGTGCGTGAGGCGCTCTTGCGCATCGAGGACAGGCTGTACGAATCCGGTGTGCTGGTGACAGCCACGGGCGACAGCGAGGCCGAAGTCACCCTTGCGTTCGAGGAAGTAGCCGTGGGGAAGGGCAAGGTGTTCGCGATGGTGGTGCGCGTAGTGACGGGCCGCACGGCGCGCACTTCGCGTTCGCGCTGGCAAACGCTCCGTGCGTATGTGCTGGAGAGGTACGCGATGCTGCAGGCCGACTTTCCCGAGGATGTTCGCGAGGCATTGCTAGACTGCGCAGGGCCGCTGGTATTCGTCAATGGAGCAATGACGCGCTAAAACTCAGAGCCGTCTCTTTGCCGCCAAAACAGCGGGCGATTAAAGGGGACGTGGCGAATTAAATTCCCCCCCAGTCGCGAGAGCCTGGGTTCGGGTCTAGCATCGTTGCATTTGGCTGCAACGGACTGTTTCTTTGAAAAAGGGGACGTGGTGATTAAACGAAAACGGGGGTGAGAGTGTACTTTTGTCGATCCGGAGAAGAACACGGAACCATGGAGAGATCTTCAGGTGAATGATCCCCTGCCTGCTGTCGGCCGTCGGTGCTTTCGCGAGCTAATCCCGGAGATATTCGATGCTGCTCGATATCTCGATGCAGCGGTGAGTGCGCATCTTGCGGGTGAAGCGAGATGCGCATCGGAACTCATCAAACTGGCTGACATGCCGGTGCTGCGCGCGTGGCTGGATTCCATCTGGGGTGCAAAAAGTCCGTATATCCAATACCGACATGTTGTCGGAGCTCCCGCGCTAGTACCGAAAGAGGAGAAGGCATCCAGGCGCATGCCCGATTCCAGCATCAAGCGACAACTGATTGGGCGCGATGGATATCATTGCCGCCTGTGCGGCATTCCCGTCATCAGGGAAGAAGTTCGAAAGCGCTTTCATAGGCTCTATCCCGATGCAGTGCCTTGGGCTGCGGGAAACATCAATCAGCATGCGGGTTTCCAGGTTCTTTGGTTGCAATACGACCATCTCGTTCCGCACGCGAGAGGTGGTTCGAATGATCTCGACAACATGCTGATCGCATGCGCAGCCTGCAACTATGGCCGCATGGAATACATGTTGGAGGAGGTTGGTTTTGCTCCCGTCAGTTCAATCGAGCGCACACGTTCATCTTGGGATGGTTTGGAGCGAATAATGAAAGTCCAAAATAGGCAAAACAGGGGTCAGGTTCGACTTTCTTATCGGTCTTGAACCTTCCGGGGCCGCCCGATCTTTAGCGGCCCCAATTAAAAGGGACGTGGCGAATTAAATTTCCGCCTGTTGCCTTCCAGAGCGGGAAGGTTTACCGGGCTTAATTGGCCACGTCCCCTTTGTTCACAGCATCAAACCAACCGCATCGTCATGCCGTTGGTTCGATGGACAAGCCGGTACAT
>DATKTJ010000035.1:0-4340 GCA_035531235.1 Halothiobacillus sp.
GTGCTACACCACGACGGAAGCCGGCGGCGTCGAGCTGAATACCGACGGCTGCCTGGAGTGCGGTACCTGCCGCATCATCTGCTCCGAGGAGCACAATGTTGAATGGGCCTACCCGCGCGGCGGACACGGCATCCTCTTCAAGTTCGGCTAAAGGGGAACCTGCATCGTGAGCAAACCCGAACGACACGTGTTCGTCTGCGTTCAGTCGCGCCCCCCTGGAAACCCGCGAGGGTCCTGTGGCGCCAAAGGCTCCTTGGCCATCCTGCAAGGTTTCCAGCAGGCATTTGATGCGCAGAAACTGTGGGGACGATTTCTTCTGACCAACTGTGGCTGCATTGGCCCGTGTCATGCGGGCCCGAGCGTGCTGGTCTACCCAGAAGGCATCATGTATACCGGCGTCAAGGAAAGCGATATCGCGGTCATCGTCGAAGAACATCTGCTGAACGGCAAACCTGTTGAGCGGCTGTTTGCGGCGGCCGACGTATGGCCCAATGATGTTTGACTTCAACCTGCAGGATGCCCTGCAAACCACCGCACCCACCGTGTCACGCGGGCGGTTCGATCCGGAAGAAGTCACGATCGAACGGGGAAATCTGGACCATCTCGAACAGATGCTCCGCCATCGGTTGGCCATCGATCCCGATCGACTTTCCGCCTATTTCGCGCTGTACAAGCTGTTGTTTCGCCAATCTCGGCTGGAAGAAGCGGCCAATACCGCCCTCCTGGCAATAGCCGTCAGTGCACGTCTCGGCAGATTCTCTGCCGTCTGGCAAAAACTGACGCCGGATGTCGCTGACTGGGCGGATACGCAAAGTCCCGCCCATTTCTATCTGTTCACGATGAAGGCCCTGAGCTTCATTCGACTGCGACAAGGACAGATCGAGGACTGCCGATCCCTGTTGGCGAAAATCCAGGAACTTGATCCAAACGATCTGGTCGGCGCTTCCGTGATTCGATCCTATGCGGATGGCGCTGATCCGCAGTAAGTGCGATGGCTGAAATCAGCCTCAGTCATCCCCCTGTGTTGGCGGTGATCTGTTCGATGAATGTTCACCTCACCGTCTACGAGATGACACATAAATCAGAGTTCCCGAGTAATCAAGAATCAGACCTATCGCCTCGAGCTCGACAGGGCATGCGCAGCGATGTCCGTGTCGCATCGACGGCACATTATGCGGGTGCCGCTGTACTTAAGCTGCCCGTATATGCCCTATTAACTCTCTGAGGATGCCTTTTGAACAATTTAAACGACACAATGATCACGGCCAGCACGCTCCCCAATTTTCTTGGACTGGAAGAGCCGGACTTCGCGCTCCTCGATCAATACCTTTCCACGCTCAAAGAAGGCAGCTCTACCCTGGCATCGACCTTTTACGACTATCTGCTCTCGCATCCCGTCACCGCGGCCGTATTTCGGGATTTCACCCCCGAACGACTCGACCATCTCGTCCAAAAACAGGCGACCCACATCAATGCCTTGCTGGGAAGCCGTCTGGATAAAACCTGGCGCGAGTCGATGAATCGGATCGGTGCGCTTCATCATCGCCTGGGGATTGAACCCTCATGGGTCGCCGGCGCCTATCTGCTTTACTGGCGCCAATGGCAGGGAATACTGAGCACACAGGTGCCGGATCAGGATCGAAACCGGTTACGCGACACCCTCTTCCGACTCCTGATCGGCGACCTCATGGTTCAGCTTGATGGCTATGCCCATGCCTCGCGCCAAACCGATGCCGAACGTCTGGCGCTCTTCGATGTCCTGCTGGGCGTGCTAGCCGCCCACGACGAAGAGCAGTCGCCCGGTCCGCAGGGACTCTTGCAGCAAATCTGCGAATCGCTACCCCGCAAAAGCCAGAACATTCGCTTTGCGGGTTATGCCATCAGCAGCGGGTCCGAACGCCTGCTGACACTCGAGTATATTTCGGGAATCAAGGCGGCCGAGTTACAGCTACCCGAACATGCCAGTGATTTGTGCTGGAATTCTCTGACCACGGGCCAGGCCGTGGTGCAGTCCACCACGGATCACAATGCCCCTCAGTGGATGCGGGCGCTGGCCAATCGCGTCGGTGAAATCGCCATTTTTCCATTCGGTGCGGAAGATCTGCGCGGCGTGGGACTGATCGGCGTTCAGCAACCGGGGTATTTTAATACGGTCGGTTCCGTTTATTTCCATGCATTTGCCCACCTGGGAGAGCTGGTCCTGCTTTTGCGCAATCAGGCCCTGCGCGATCCACTGACAGGACTGCCCAATCGCACGCTGTTCATGGATCGCCTGAATGTCGCGCGCACCCAGGCGCTGCGTCACAACCAGCTTCTGGCTGTCGTCATCCTCGATCTGGATGGTTTCAAACAGGTCAACGATCATCTGGGCCACAGCGCAGGCGATCAATTACTGCTCGATGTCGTCAGGCGGATTGAAGCGCACCTGCGCAAAGGCGATACGCTGGCACGCATGGGTGGCGATGAGTTTGGTCTTCTGGTCCCATCGATGATCGATGTGCGTGACATCGAATTACTGAGCGAACGCATCCTCGACACGATCAAGGAACCGTATGAAATTCATGGTGAAATGGTCTGCGTTTCCGGCAGCCTTGGCATCACGATCTACCCCTTTCCCGATGAGGGGGATTCGGAAACCCTCATCCGCCATGCCGACATGGCCCTGTATGCCGCCAAGGACTTGGGGAAGGATCAGTTCCATCTGCACACCATGGATCTGGATCAGGCCATCAGAAAGGAACGGGACATGCGCACCATGGTCGAATTAGCGCTCGACGAGGATCGCATGGTGTTGTACTACCAGCCCATCGTGTCGACCCAGGGTCACGTCATGGGCGTAGAGGCCCTGCTCCGCCTGAGGGACCCGGAAAAGGGCATATTGATGCCCGCCGCATTTGCCTCGGTTCTGGATCATCCCCGTCTCGCCCGACGCATCGGCCATTTCGTGCTCGAACAGGCCATCGCACAGGCCGAAGCCTGGTTGCGGGCAGGATTGAAACTGGACATTTCGATCAACATCAGCCCACGTCATCTGCTGGACGGCCGCTTTATCGACGATCTCGACAATGCGCTTGCCCGACATCCCGACTTGCCGGCCAAATCGATTGAACTTGAAGTCACGGAGTCCGCGCCCCTGCGTGACATGCGCGGCGCACAGAGCCAATTACTGGCCTGCCAGACGAGGGGCGTACACATTGCGCTGGATGATTTTGGCACCGGTAACGCGTCCCTGACCTATCTTCAGCAACTGAACGTGCAGTGCATCAAGATCGATCAGAGTTTCGTCCGCGATATCATCCACGACCCCAAGGATCTGGCGATCGTCGCGGCACTCATCACGGCCAGCCGCATGCTAGGTATGAAAGTCATCGCGGAGGGCGTCGAGGATCAGCGTCACGCCGAATTGCTGACCAGCCTGGGGTGCACCCTCATGCAGGGGTATCTGTACACGCCGCCGCTCCCCATGGCGGAAGTCGCCGACTGGATTCGGCGCTATCATGCACAAGGTCAAATGAAAAACCGCCCTGGCGTCATCGACATTCTGCCACCGATCCGCGAGGGGCACCGACTGCGGTTCGAACAGATTGTGCATGCCTTGGAGACACAATCGGAATTTCCATCCAATTATTTCGATCAAGGGGCACAGAACCAATGTCACCTTGGACGCTGGCTCCACGGTGAAGGAAAGACACTCTACAGCCATCTCCCTCATTTTCAGGAGGTACTGCAGAACTATGAATATTTCCACGAAGTCGCCGAGCACATTCAGGAGTGTGACCTGAATCAGGAAAAAGCAGAGAAAGCAATGTTAATCAAGCAGTTGATGACAGAGAATACACGACTGAGCGCCTCGCTTCAGCGATTGATGCAAGCGGTAGCGTAAAACGTCGGCTAGAACCCCGAATCGCGGCTCGCCCCTATTTCAGGGGGTGGGCGTCCATGATCGCGCAGATCAAGCAAAGCAAACCCGGCCTCCGGACATCGATAGGAATCGGCGCACAGGGTTGACCGGAGCCGCGCGTCAATCCGGATGAATTGACACGAGACAGGCCCCGAACCAATCAATATCAAGCCGGCACGGGCGCAGACGTCAAAGCCCCATTCAGCACATCAGCCAGAGGGATATCCAGTCGCTCAATGCCCTGCTCTTCGAGGAACTTGGATTCATTTTTGCTCAGCGGGCCGTCGATCACGGCCCGATGCCGATCCGACGAGCGCTTCATGATCTGACGGGCAAAGGTTCGCTGCAGTTGATCGTTGAAACGACAACCGATAAACAGGAATTCCTTGTCCTTGCGCAGATGCTGGATGATCTCCGGAATCGGTGTCTGAATGTCGAT
>DATKTJ010000036.1:0-17769 GCA_035531235.1 Halothiobacillus sp.
ATCAGCGGCAATGCCCGCCAGATCGGTCACACTCTTCGATGTCGTTTCCAACGCCTTGATGGCATTGGCCTGCGTGCCGGCCAAACCGGTCATATCCTTGAAGACATCACCCTTGCCCAGCAGGTTGAACGCGGCGCCCAGTCCCGTGGGATCCGGTGCTGCCGGAGCCGTCTGCATCGCAATAATGCTCGATGGCAAGTCCTTGACCTGAAGACTGCCGACATCCGATTGGCGGCTGGCAGTGGATACCGAATCGATGGATGTGGGCTTGGTACCACAGGGCACGTCGTCGAAGCGCCAGTGACGGGATTCGTCAATTTCTTCACAGGAGTTGCACTTACCCATGACAGATTCAGCATAGACGCCCTTGGTCGGCACGCTGATCCTGAATGGATCCGGCGCCTCTATGGGCTGGTAATAAGCCACAAGATCCTCAACGCCTTTGAACACGGGATCAAGTCGCTCACCCGGCACCACCGACAGCACGAGGTTGTTGCCGACGATTCCCATGATTTTGTTGTCGACCACACTCGCCACGCTCTTCCCGCCCGCATTCGGGGCGATATAGCCATCCAGCAAACCAAATAGCCGGCTGGGGTCCATGCTGGACCAGATGACCTTATGCGCCATCTCCAGATGCTCGTTGAGAAAACTAACCAACGTAGCTGCCGCTTCACGGTCTTCCTTGCGCGGATCACGCAACTCCTGCGCAGAAAGTGGGGTATACATCAATGCGGTATCGGTCTTGGTGACGACTTCGATGGTCGGAAAATCGATATGCACCTCGACCGTGTTGATGATGTCGTTATTGACGCGTCCATTTCGGATGATGGCTTCATTCAAATGATTCGTGCGGTAATACAGATAGACCGAGCGCAGAATGATCTTGGACGAGGCCTTCACAACAGTATTGGCGCGGAATCGCAGATGTTTGATCTGACGCCGTGTAATGGTCGGCACCGTTCGACTGGCGATATTGACCTGAAGGGGCACCCCACGACGGTAATTCGAGATCAGGGTGACATCCAGATCCAGTTGCACTTCGGTGCCATCGGCCGCGATACCGAACACGTCGATCTTCTCGATGAACGTACGGACGATATCCGGGGCATATTCCGCCTCGAAAATGGCATCTTTTTCCGCCTCCGTGAGCGGAACCTCCCGTTCCAGCGAGAACCTCATGGAACCCAGAAACCAGGGGAACGGGATGCTCAGATCATAGACTTCCGTCTTGGTAGCATCCTCAATGACACTGATATACGGCCGCTTCAGGTCAAAGGAGATTGAGAAGTTTCCGCTGAAGTCCTCAATAGTTTCATCGGCGTAACTCCCTGTCGGAAGGTCGGAGTCGGCGTAGTTGTTGCTGATTCGTTCAATGGCATCAAATCCGCGAATCAGCTTGGCCCCGTAGACCATGCGCCGGAGCGTATTGCGCCAGCGTAAGATCTTTTCATAATCGAACAGGCTCATCGGCAAGGGTACGAACAGGCATTCCTGAACACCAACCAGCTCCTGTTCGATAGCGTAGTGCTTGAGTACCTCGAAATACTCGACCGTCATGGCATGGCAATGATTGTTGTTCTTGATGACCTCGGTCTGAACCGTCATGGTTTCGTTCTGACCGACCGTCTGGATCACCGTACTCCGCTGGCTGCGCAACGAGGTAGCCGACTGGGCAACATTATCCTGCAAGCGATTGAGTGTACTGCCCGATAAATTCCGAGCAGAATTTTGTTGGGCCGTTGAACTTGAGGACGCCCCTGAATGAGACACGCCACCGGCGACGCCAATGCCGAATGCACTGCCGATAAAGCCAAATGCGCCCCCAATGCCGCCGCTCGTCGAACTGGTCTTATTGGTCGAACTGGCGTTGATATTTTCCCGGAATGAAGAGTTGATGATTTCGCTGATATCCCGGTCATGCGATAGACCAGCGGAAAGCGATTCAGCAACTGTTTGACCCTCGCTACGGGCGGCGCGTTCTTCCCGGTCCCAGTCCACGATGGCAATCTGCTTTTCCTGGCAGGGTGCCAGCGGCAGGCTATACAGCAGATCCCCAAGTGAGTATCCATCGGCCTTCCATTTCTGCTTGAAGTGCAGGATATGGCCATGCGCGATCGTCGTATTCTCGTAAATTGTTGGGGTCTCGTCCCAATCGACACTGTTTTCGACCGTCAACTCCTTGCGGCCCGGGTGATTGGAAATATAAGCCCGCTCAATGTCCTCGATCTTGTTAATTGCCCCATAGATCTGCCGTTTCAGCGTATTCAACGTACTCTTGATCGGGTTGTAATGTGTGACGAAATAATCATCTTCCAGGGAAACCATCAGGTTCGTACCGGAGGTGTAGAAACTATGAAACTGCTCCAACAGATTGAGGAAGGACGCGATGCTGGTGACAAACACATCATAGTTGGCGCGAATCATCAGGATTTCACCCAGCGAGAACACGGCCTTGTTCCGCAAGGTCTCCCGGGTTTCGTCGAACTGCTGCATCAGACAGAGAATACCCATCGTTTCCGTTTTGGTCGCCGGAGGGCAGGGTTCGAAATTATAGGAACCAAAATCGCCGGCCTGTGCCAGTTCTGCCACCAAACGCCGCAAATAGCCCAGTAACTCTTCCTGATCCTGAGTCTCGCTGGTACCGACATCAACAACCTTGATCAACTTTTCGGCTCGGGCCTTCATCACGGCAATCAGGCCGGAATCCGCAAACGGCTGCTGCATCAGCGCTTCGAGATCATCGGTAAATACGGACAGTTGTTTGGAAATATTTTGATTGGGCGCAACAAACGTTGAATATTTCCGAATATGACCAAGTAACGCATCCAGCGTATCTCGATTCAGGGCATCCTTGGTCGTCAAGGTCTCGCAGTAGGTCTTGGCTTCCTGAACCCCATGCTTGCCGCAATAGGCAGCTGCCAGTTTCTGATGCAGTTCCTGAAGTTTTACCTTCCTGCGAGCCTGTTCGGCGAGCATCTTCACCATGGCACTGAAGTCGATACCTCTATTTACCTGGATCAGGTCCTTCGTACTCAGTTTGAGTTGGGCGGAACCTGAGGCCACCTTGAGGAAGTAGACTGGAGCAACGGAAGGCATGACGACGCCGGAAGCCATCATCTTCAGCACGTTATCCGAACCATTGGGCTGATCAGTCGTCAGGCTCTCAGCTGTTTTTTCCTCATCGACGGTATAGGGAATGACATCCAACGTCTTCAGGGAGTTGTTCAAACGACCAAAAACCGAAAACAGCTCATCGGAAATAGCCAATAGTTCTGCTTTGAAATTTTTGGTTTCCCGTGCCGTGATGGTCAGACCTTTGATCTCGGGTTCGGTCGTCCGAACCGTATGATAAAAACTGAATTCTTCGAGGGTACGGTTAGGGATGGTGAAATCGACACATTTACCGCCGATATCCTGCGAAAAGGACGGACTACGCACGAGATCAGCCCCATCCGGCTGTATCGGCGTACCGACAGAAGTTTCCGTGCTATCAGGCAGATTCGTGAGATCGGTAACAAGCAACAGCTCCTTGGGTACGAGCTTGGTATCGAGTGGGATCGCCACGGTCACGTCCTCGAGACCGGCAATCACGGCGTAGGCTTGTTCGTGCGACTTGTTGTCCACCCGGCCGTAAAAAAACCCCTGGGTATCGGTCTTTGCCGTAAAGATCGGCAAGAAGCTTGCACTACCCGGTGACGCACTCGCGTCACCGCTCGCCATGATCACGATTTGAACCCCACCGGCCTTATGCTCACCCGAAATATCGATCAGCTTCCCGGAAATTTTGCGAAAGGCATCCACCACGGGATTGGCTTCGTTGAATTGAATGATCTTGGGGTTGACCTGAAGAATCAGGGGCTGGGTAGTGTCTTCGGCATTTTCAGCAATCGCGGCAGCATGCAGGCTGCCGAAGCTGTATATCTGCGTCCCCAATTGTTCGCCGTCCGGCGCGAATACCGAAATGGTGACGGATTGTCCGCTCAGCAATTCTTCCTTGGGTAGAAAAAAACGAAACGCACCGTTTTCTTCTGCGTCGATTCGATCTTTGCTGTAGACCGAATTGCCACTGATTTC
The DNA here is from genome assembly GCA_035531235.1 of Halothiobacillus sp. Taxonomy (GTDB): domain Bacteria; phylum Pseudomonadota; class Gammaproteobacteria; order Halothiobacillales; family Halothiobacillaceae; genus Halothiobacillus. Next base: position 4,078 of record DATKTJ010000036.1, read on the forward strand.
CTGTATGTAACTGACCTTGAGAAAGTGACCGAGATACTGATTGGTCACGGTTGAATTATCGATGGGTTTCAAAAAACCGTTGATGCTGACTCGACTCATGGTTCATCCCTCTATGTGACTGCTCTTAACGGATATCAGACCAGCCGTTGCCGGTCTCCACGCAAAGCGATCGACGTCAATGTCGATCCATATACAGCACTGTTCATCCGGGCGGATGAACGTTTCCTCTACGGGAATGACAGTCGCAAAATGGACCCAGCTGTGGCGCCACACTAGCCCGATATTTCCATAAAAACAATAGGTGAATCAACAAATGGCCATCAAAAAAACATTATCAACCTATTGATGTTTAATGATATTAAAGCATGGCATGGAACAAGAGACCACCTCAAGACCGCACTAGGCATGGCTTTTGGAGACCTATGAAATTTCGTTGGAAACAGTGAAACGAACGTTTCAGGAGGCAGCAGATGAACTCAAAAACTCTGGGGCGGGCTCGTGGAAGAAATAACCCTGCGAGGCATCGATTCCGATGCTGCGTACCCAGTTGTAGACTGCTTCATTCGTAACGAATTCGGCGACCGTGCTGATCCCCATTTCATGGGCGAAATCACGGATATGCTTCACGATGATCTGTGTGTTTCGATCATGTGGCAGATTACGAATCAGGCTCCCATCAATTTTCAGAATATCCATGTTCAATTTGACGAGGTGATCGAAATTGGAATAGCCGGCGCCAAAGTCATCGATCGCAAACTGACAGCCCAGCGCCTTGAATCTCAGAATGAACGCCCGCACCGCATCGTAATTGTTGATGCCCTCACTTTCGAGGATCTCGAAAATTAGCAAGTTGCCAATTTGGTGTTGGGAAATCTGCTGTTCCAGATAGTCGGCCAGTGTTTCATTCAGTAGATCCTCCGCAGAAAGATTCACGCTGATGGGCAGTTCACAGTGTTTCAATCGATCCAAAACCTTGTCGACCATCATGCGAGTAAGCTGGACATAGAGCTTGGTTTTTTTGGCGATGTCCAGGAAGGTAAAAGGGCTGATAACCTGGCCATTGGGCTCGATCAAACGCATCAGCGCCTCGTATTTGATGATTTGATGTGTCTGATTGTCGACGATCGGCTGGAAATAAGGCACGATTCTGGATTCTTCAAGCGCAAGCTTGATCCGCTTGTACCAGGCGATATTGTTTTCCTGCTCCTGCGTCGATGAAGCCCCTTCGAAAACACGAACGCTCTGATGCGACATTTTCGCCTGCTTGAGCGCCGCCGTCGCATGCGGCAAGCCTTGATCCGCGGCGAAGGCGAGACCGATGCTCACCGTCAACACGACATCGACATCCGATAGCGAGAAGGTGGATCGGGCAGTTTCATCCACCAGATGATCCAGAAAACGACGAAAACGCTCGAACTGACTGAGTTCAGTGTGGAGTAGCGCAAACTCATCACCACCCAATTTGTACAGGGAAATACTCCCCTCTGCATCAATCAGTGGGGTCAGCCAATGCGTGTAAGCGGCCAGAAGTGCATCGCCGATGGCAATGCCGTAAACGGCATTGATATCACTGAAACGGTCGATATTGATGATGGCAAGCAGTCCTCCCGACTCGGCATCCAGTCGATCGATCAAGGCAACTCGGTTCGGCAGCCCGGTATTCGAATCCGTCGTCAGATGATGCTTGAGTTGCACACGACGTTCGAAAGCACGTATCGCGAAACCAATATCGCCGGAAAGATCTTCCAGCATGGCGATTTCCTTGAGATTGAATCCAGCTTCTCGTTGGGTATACAAGCCGAGTACGCCGATCGGTTTTTCATGCGCACTGGGCATCAGTGGTAATGCGACAAATGCACCGTACCCGCCCTCAAGGCCGAGTTGTCGCCAGGTTGCCGATGACGCCTCCTCGGTTGGCAGATGTTCGACAACACGGCTTTTCCCCAATCGGTAGGCGGCGACGACCGGATCTTCGGTATTGAGATTATCGACGCGTGCCAATGTCTGACCACCGGCCAGTACGGGATGGTTTGGCGTCTGGGAGAAAGCCCGCATCTCGATGACGTCGTTCCGTGCAAGTCCAATCCAGCAAAATGCATTACCGGGATGTACCGCCAGTCGGTCGACACTTTTCGACATTAGCTCGTCGACAGTTTTCGAGGTAACGAGCAGCTGATTGACATCGGCAATCGTACGTAGAATGCCATCCAGGTATTTTGCATTTTCGTAGGCTGTTTTCAGTTCGCTATGCTGCTGGTGCAACGAAAGAAACGTATTGCTCAGTGTTTTATCCAGTTCGGTAAACTCTTCGATGAAATACAGCTTCGGCTTCATCGTGGCGGTACGTGCTCTAAGCGCCATTTGCTCCAAGGGCACCACAATCGCACGACGAACGAGTTCAAAAACCACGGCACTCATCAGAGCCAGTGCCAAAAACAGGCCAATGCCATAAAAAACTGCAATCTGATTCATTCGACCGAAAACATAGCCCCGGTCGATCCCCACCAGCAACCACACGCTTTTTTTCTGCTGCCCCTGATAATAAGTCAGCGATGTTCTGAACATGGAGTCCCGGGAATTGATCACCCCCGCATAAAGCTGGCTCAGCGGCACATAGTCGTTCATTGCGACCTGACCAATACGCGCACGCGAAGAAGAGTAGATGATATGAACACCGTCATCGGATACCGATAGCTCGGCCAGCGCCTTATTGACGCCAACGGCCTGATCCAGGGTTTCCTGCATATCTTCCCGTTTGCCGGTCTTCAGAATCCGTTCGAGATCATTCTCCACATAGTACAGACTCTGGTTGAGTCCATCCGCCACGGCCCGAAGCGTCACAAGTCGTTCGATCTGATAAAAAGCTGTCGATAGGAACAGGGTAATCAGACCGATGACCGCAATGCCGATCAGGACAAGTCGATGGATCTTCATGGCAATAACTGGTTCGTATTTATGCCCTGTTCACGCAATTGCGTCAGAATTCGAGCGGGCGGAGGCGCGACAAACCACTCTATTCCCTGCGTGGACTGCATGAATTGCGTAAAGGTCTGTCCCTCCAAATATCCCTGTATCGTCTTGTAATACTCTTTCGGATTTTTATGAAGTGCATCCAAGGCTCGTTCATAAATACGCTTGAGGGTTTTGAATTGATTGCGATCTTGATTGATGATTCGCTTATTCATGAACAATGCATCAACAACACTGAACGACTTGAGCGTATGCGATGACGCAATCGGACGAAAACCATTTTCAACAAGCTGAGAGGCATATGGCGCGTAGGAAAGGAGAATTATGGGGGTGTCGGCCGGTTTGATCTCGGTCATGGATTTTTGCGCCGAATTGATAAATACAAATTTTCGATCAATCAACCCATACTCACGAACGAAGGCATTGAACAAATCGGACTGCATCGAGTCACGTTCTAGATAGACCTGGATTGGCCTCGTCGTTTCAGACAGCTGAGCGATTTTTTGATTCGACAAGATGACATCGGCACCATCGGAACGGTCAATGAGAAAAACCGGAACCAGTGTGCTGGGGTTCTTGGCATGCAGCATTTCATATTGCGTCGCGGTAAACCCCTGTGTAAACCCACGTTCAAACAGACGAACGTTTTCAGTGAGGTCGACCTGCCACACGAAACGGAAAGGCGTCCCGTCAAACCACCCCTTTTGCTGCGCATAGATGAATGGTGTAAAACCAACCCAGGGATTCGACGAAATACGAATCTCATCTTGAGCAAGGCCCATGATATAGCGCGTGCCAAATATGCCACCAAGAACCAAAACGAGCATCACGGAAAAAAAACCGATTTTTTTATTCATGGCATGCCTAGCGAAATTCAGTGAGGAGCCGAGTCACCAATAATCGCCTCCTCCCTTTGTATTTATCCTTCAAACAAGAATGCCTGTATGGCGATGAAAAACCAAGCAAGTCAACACTTTTGATGAATCAAATAAATTGAAGGGCATTTGAAAATAATTATAAGGCCATAAAATGGCCACAAAAATCAGGCAATTGGGGTGGTTTAAATGTCAACGCCGAACATACTATCTGCACATAGTGATGGTTTTCTTGTATGCGACCTGAGACAGAAGTAATGAACTAACTTCACGGTTTACTGCCACAATCAAACAGGGATGACCTTGATGGATGCGCGCCCTTTTCGACAGAATCAGAAGCAGTAACACCCTTGATCGCTTACCATGACCAAGGACAAGTTCGAGGTGACTTTTTCAACGATGTTGAGGATTGGTGACATGAATCGATTGAGCCTATGGGGGATTTCATCCCTCGCCCTGTTTTCAGCATTCACTTCCGTAGCCCAGGCACAAGAGGCTTTTACCGCAAAGTACGTCAATCTCCGGGCCGGCCCCGCCCGCGCGTATCCACTTGTCGCCGTTCTGCCCCCAAGGTTGCATATCCGGGTGTATGGCTGCTTGAGCAATTACAGTTGGTGTGATGTGCAGGCCGGCCCGAACCGTGGCTGGCTCTATGCCGGCAATATCAATTATCCGTATCGGAATACCTACGAGCCCATTCTTGGGTATGGGTCGGTGTTGGGCATCGGCGTTATCGGGTTTTTCGTGGGCGATTACTGGAACGCGCATTATCGACACCGCTCCTGGTATCCGGATCGGGACCAGTGGATGCATCGCCACCCTGCCCCGCAACGCCACCCCAGTTATTCCGAGCCACGTCATCACATGCCGAATGTGGGTCCGCGTGCGCTGCCACCGAGACATGATGTCAGACCAGGTATGCGCCAGCCGGAGCACGGACAGCGTCATGCCCCTTCATCGAGAGAAAACAGGCATGACGGACACACGCCCCAGCGACACAATCGCGACAATCATGAGCGCTCGGATCATGGTGGCCACAGGCAAGACAATCGATGACTTTCCGCTGAAACGTTCATGAGCCCTGCCTCTCCCTATAAAAATGTCTTCGGGAGGGTACTCTTTCGATGTTGCGGTGAATGAGCGCCTGATGGTTTACCCTGTGCGCATGAACAGGCTGCCCTTACCGCTCGATATCCCCGAATCCGAGGTCGAATTCACATCGATCCGGGCGCAGGGTTCGGGTGGTCAAAACGTCAACAAGGTATCAACGGCAGTACACCTTCGCTTCGACATCCGAGCATCCTCTCTGCCCGATGAAGCGAAAGAACGTCTGCTTGCCGTTCATGATGCGCGGATCACCCGAGATGGCGTCATCGTCATCAAGGGTCAACGATTCAACAGCCAGATCAAAAATCGGCAGGATGCCCTGGTGCGGCTGCGCGAACTGATCCGACAGGCAAACCAGCCGATCATTCGCCGCAGACCTACAAAACCCACCCGTGCCTCAAAAATCAGGCGGCTGGACGCCAAGTCAAAACAAAGTAAAACCAAAGCCTTGCGCGGAAAAACCCATCTTGAGTAATTTATTTTATGGCACTGAAAGCCACTATATTTAAACTGGATCTGGATATTGCCGACATGGATCGGCACTACTATGTCAGTCACGCATTAACCCTCGCCCGTCATCCCTCGGAAACTGACGAACGCATGATGGCGCGCATCGTGGCGTTTGCACTGAATGCCGATGACACAATCACCTTTACCCGGGGTCTGTCTGCAGACGATGAGCCCGCGTTATGGAAAAAGGATCTGACGGGCGCGATCGATCAATGGATAGAGGTCGGCCTTCCGGATGAACGGCGGCTTCGCAAAGCCAGTGGACGATCACACCAGGTGATTGTCTATGCCTTCGGCGGGCGGACGGCAGATATCTGGTGGGAAAAATCCATGCGGGACTTCAGGCGTATGGACAACTTGACCATTTACGCACTGTCCGAAGAGACCACGACTGCCCTCGAGAAACTGGCACAACGCACTATGCGCCTGAGTTGCACCATCCAGGAGGGAGATATTTCGCTGTCGGATGGTGAAACCATTGTGCCCGTTTCGTTTCAAGTCTTGTTGCAGCCCGCCGAATAATCACCGAACAGCACCTCGACAAGACGGGTTTTCAACCCGCAACCAGATTCGCTTTCAGTCGTTTCTTATGGTTGGCGCGCCAGTCGAAAGCACGTGCCATGACATAAAGCAGGACGATCAATCCAATACCCGTCAGATAGCGCAATTCCACACCACCATTTTGCTGAATGGGAATCGTCAGATAGATCAACACGACGTGTGCCGTGAACACCGGCAGGCTGTGACGTCCCAGTGTGGCAAAAAAATCGCGCACCATGCACATACCCCGGGACCAGACAACGCCCCGCGTGAAGTCAACCAACGACCAGAACAGATAGGCGAGCGCCGCAATATTGATCAGGCGAATCACCCCCAGGTCGTGTCGCTCAGCCCAGGTGGGCTGCCAAAACGAGGGAAAGGGCAGATAACCATGTCTCAAGGTGAACAAGTAGACGGCGATCGACATTGACACGCCGATCCAAAAACCATGGGGCCGAATCGAAGTAGGATGTGCAAACATTCGGTGACCGAGAATCAGTCCAGAAAAAAACAATAATTGCCAAACAAATGGATCGAATTCACCGGTTTGATAGGGGAATGCAAGGCCCGCATTCATGGCGAGGGTTTCCCGCCATAGGCCATGGAACAACAGATGTGCGAAAACCAGCCACACGCCCAGACTAACCGCCAGAACAAGCAACCAGCGTCCTTGAACCAGTTGCCGAATAATTAACGGGCCGATCAGCACGAAGAGCGCATACATCGGCAGGATGTCCAGCAAGGGCGGCTGATACAACATCAAAATACCCAGCAAGAACCCCTGGATCGGCGCCACATCGAGATAGAGAGCGTGGCTGTGCCACTGGGCAGACCATCCAAAAGTTAACCAGGTAAAACCGGCCACGAATACCAGCAGCCCGATGTGATTCAGATAAATGGTACCCGCGCGTCGAATGGCTTTTTTATTGAGTTGATCGGGGTCCCGTGCATACAAGCGCGCGTAGACCAGGCCAAAAACGGTACCGGACAGCAATATGAAGCCCTCAGCATTGCTGAAATACCCCAGCGGCTGCCAAACCAGCCAAACAAACGTATCGCCGAAATGCCCCAAGGTGATACCCACGAGCATTAACCCGCGGAGAACATCCAGGAAAATCAATCGATTTGTGGCTGTTTTCGGACGACCGACAGCGGTGTTCATGATGGCGTGGATTTCCGTTGAAATAGGAGGGGTGAACAGGCGGGCGGGCAGGCGTTGAATTCGTACAAAACGAAAACCGAGCGGAACGTCATCTTACCGGCAAAACGTGGGCAAAGGGTCACTCCAGAATTCGGCGAAGAATACCGGAAATGGGGTTGGGATGATGGACGAAAATTGTCACTGAATCGTGAACAACAACTTCGGTTCACCCGTTTGGACAAATCCTCGTTGAACAAAAGGGACGAGCACACTAAGCTCTTACGACATTTTGTTCGCATGCGAATAGATAGCGTGAATAAATTAATCCCCCTCAGCCCGCTCAAGGTCATAAAAAATGAAGTCAAAAGCCGCCGTAGCCTGGGAGGCAAATAAGCCTCTGTCGATTGAAATGATTGATGTCGAAGGCCCAAAACATGGGGAAGTATTACTCAAAGTCATCGCCTCGGGCGTGTGCCACACGGATGCCTTTACCCTCTCGGGCAATGACCCGGAAGGCGTGTTCCCCGTTGTGCTGGGACACGAAGGCGGCTGCGAGGTGGTTGAATGTGGTCCGGGCGTCAAGGATTTGAAGCCGGGCGATCATGTCATCCCGTTGTATATTCCAGAATGCGGCGACTGCGAATACTGCAACTCCACCAAGACCAATCTGTGCCAATCCATCGCATCGACGGTCTGGACCGGCTTCATGCCAGACAAGACCCGTCGCTTTTCCATTAACGGAAAACCCATCTACCACTACATGGGTTGCTCCACGTTCTCCGAATACACCGTGGTTCCGGAAATTGCGTTAGCCAAGATCAACAAGGCCGCTCCGCTGGACAAGGTTTGCCTGCTGGGTTGTGGCGTCACTACCGGCATCGGTGCGGTCCTCAACACGGCCAAGGTCGAACCGGGTTCCACCGTCGCGATCTTTGGTTTGGGCGGTATCGGCCTGTCCTGCATTCAGGGTGCGGTGATGGCCAAGGCCAAGCGCATCATTGCCGTGGACATCAACCCGTCAAAATGGGAAATGGCCAAGGCCCTGGGTGCAACCGACTTCGTCAATCCCAAGGATCTCACCGGCAGCGTCACCGAAGCCATTATCGAAATGACCAAGGGCGGCGTGGATTACTCCTTTGAGTGTATTGGCAACGTTCATGTGATGCGCGAAGCCCTGGAATGCACCCACATGGGCTGGGGCGTATCGACGGTGATCGGCGTGGCCGGTGCCGGTCAAGAGATTTCCACCCGCCCATTCCAGTTGGTCACTGGCCGCACCTGGAAAGGCAGCGCCTTTGGCGGCGTCAAGGGACGGACCGAACTGCCCGGCTATGTCGAGCGCTACATGAGCGGCGAAATCGAACTGGACAAGATGGTGACGCATACCATGCCGCTTGAGGACATCAATCGGGCATTCGATTTGATGCACAGCGGCGAAAGCATTCGTTCCGTGATCATCTTTTAAGGCTGTTGAACCATGCAACAAATCGAAAGTGTTAAAGAGTTCGGTGGCTGGCTGAATCGCTACCAACACGAATCAACTGTTTGTCAGTGCACCATGACGTTTTCCGTATATCTCCCCCCACAGGCGGCCACGGAAAAAGTACCTGCCGTGTACTGGCTATCAGGCCTCACCTGCACCGACGACAATGTGCGCACCAAGGCCGGTGCACAACGCTATGCGGCCGAGCTGGGGATCGCGTTGATCATGCCCGATACCAGCCCACGGGGCGATGACGTGCCCGACGAGCCGGCGCGCTACGACCTGGGCAAGGGCGCTGGTTTTTACGTTAATGCCACTCAAGCTCCGTGGTCGAAGCATTACCAGATGTACGACTATGTCACTGCTGAGCTACCGGCGTTGGTCGAAGCACACCTCCCCCTGCTACCGGGCGTCAAATCCATTAGCGGGCATTCGATGGGTGGCCATGGTGCACTGATTTGCGCCTTGAAAGAGAATGGGGCCTATCGCTCGGCCTCTGCCTTCGCACCCATCTGCCACCCGAGCATATCGCCCTGGGGCGAAGGATGCTTCAGCGCCTATCTCGGTGACGACCGCGCACAGTGGTCGGCCTATGATGCAACCGAACTGGTCAAATCCGGCTGCACGCTCATGCCCCTGCTGATCGACCAGGGGACGGACGACGAATTTCTGGTCGAGCAGCTCTTTCCTCAGGATTTGCAGGCCGCGTATGCAGCACGCGGCGGCAACATCACCCTGCGGATGCAGCCGGGTTACGACCATAGCTATCACTTCATCGCCAGCTTCATCGGCGAACACCTGGCCTATCATGCCAAAGCCTTAAAGGCTTGAATTGAAGTCCTGAAACCACGACCCGGAATCGATCCGGGATGCTGATCCACGGGTCAGTACGCCATGAAAAAACCCGCCATAAGGCGGGTTTTTATATCACTCACGATCAGCAGGCCGGGCTTACCCGGCCTTCATGACGTCGATTTAATGGAAAAACAGCACACTGGCCTTGGCGAGGGCAAACCACACGCCGATCAGGAACGGCACCCCAACGGCGAGCCAGACGAATACACCGGTCAACCCGAAGCTGCCGCGCGCAGCAGTTTGAGCATTGGCGGCCATCACGCCAGCCTTCACGGTCAGCGCCTGTTCTTCAGCAAGCTCATCGGGCGTCATGAAATGCTTGGGGTCCACCGGCTTAATCATGAGATTCAGGAAAAAGCCCAGCACCAGGAGCCCGGCAAGGATATACATGGTGTTGTCGTACACGAGATTCTTCGCGACGCCCGCATGCAACTGAGCTTCACGCAGGTTGGTGATCAACATCGGACCAATGATCCCCGCAGCCGACCAGGCCGTGAGTAGACGACCATGGATGGCACCCACCATCTGTGTACCGAAAATGTCGGCCAGATAGGCGGGCACCGTGGCAAAACCGCCCCCGTACATTGTCAGAATCACACAGACAACAATCACGAACAGGCCTGCAGCACCCATGTGCCCCAGTGTCGGCATCAGGCAGTACAGGATGGTACCCAGCACGAAAAACGTAAAATAGGTGTTCTTGCGTCCAATCCAATCCGAGACCGAGGCCCAGAACAGGCGCCCAAGGCTGTTGAACAGACTGATCAGCCCCACCAAACCGGCCGCAGCAGCCACAATGGCCGTTTTTTGGATAGCAGTAATCGTTTCATTGCTGGCAGCGCCCACCAATAAAGGACCGAAAATGTCCTGCAACATGGGCGACGCCATGCCGATGACCCCGATCCCCGCGCTCACGTTCAAGCACAGCACACCCCAGATCAACCAGAATTGCGGCGTCTTCCATGCCTTCGAGAGATGGACGTGGTTATCCGTGATCATGGATTTGGTTTGCTGCTCGCTGGGCGCCCACCCTGTGGGACGCCAGCCGACCGGTGGCGTACGAAAACCAAACGCGCCCGCGGACATGACAATAAAATAAAGCAGCCCCATCGTGATCAGGGTGTATCCCACGCCCGCACTGGAAACCCCGGCACCATAATGATTCATCAGTGCGACTGCGATTGGCGCACCAATCATGGCACCGCCGCCATAACCCATGATGGCCAGCCCGGTGGCCATGCCGCGACGATCCGGGAACCATTTGATCAGGGTGGATACCGGCGTGATATACCCCAGACCCTGCCCAATACCCCCGAGAATCCCGCAGCCCAGCCAGACCAGCCAGAGTTGATGCGTCATCACGCCGACACCACCCAAGGCCATACCACCACCCCAGCACAGCGCCGCAATAAAACCCGATTTGCGCGGGCCAGCGTGCTCCATCCAGCTACCCCAGAACGCGGCGGCAACACCCAGCATGAAAATGAACAACGTAAAGGTGATGCTGACTTCCGGCACCGTCCAGTTGCATTGAGTGGAAAACAAGCCTGCAAACCAGGACTGCTGCCCACAGGCAATGGATGAACCCCCGACAAGTTTGGTCATGGGCAACCAGAATACCGAGAACCCGTAAGCCATGCCGATACACAAATGAATCGCCAGTGCGGCGGGCGGTACGAGCCAGCGATTAAATCGCTCGCCAGCAATCGTATTTTCCTTATCCAGAACTCCAGCCATGTTGCATCCTCGTCTTGTTAATTTCTTGGTGGTTTGGGGTTATTTTAATGACAACGACGTTATACCGATCAGACCCCTCCTGTATCGGCACAACCCATGAAATCGATTAGTGGCGAGTCAACATCTGGCTCCGGTGGGCACGAATGGCAGAAACCACGATCGGTCGCAGTTCAGTTTCTTTTTCGGCGTCCATATAGTCGAGCAGCGCCTGACGCATGCGCGGTTCCCAGAATTTGTGCAGATGGTCGGCGATACCCAACAGTGCTTCTTCGCGGTCCGGCATAGCCTCGAAAAAAGTGCCGATCTGGTTCGCCATGTGCACGAGATTTTGTCTATCCATGTTTGCTATCGCCCGATATTGAGTGATTTATTTATATTGATTAATCTGGATGGATTGATCAGTGACTGTAATACGATCTGCATGCGCATAGGCGACGAAACGGTCTCCTCGTGCGAAGGCGATCAACGTCATGCCTGCTGCCTTGGCCGTTTCGACAGCAAGCGCCGTTGGTGCCGAAATCGCGACCAGACACTGAATACCGACGGTCGCCGCCTTTTGTACCATTTCGACACTGGCACGACTGGTAATCAGCAGAAAACCATCCTGAAATTCCAGGTTCTGCTCCGTCATGCGACCAATCAGTTTATCCAGCGCATTATGCCGCCCCACATCCTCGCATACTTGCATCAGCGCCCCATCAGGCGCGCTCCATGCCGCAGCATGCATCCCCCCGGTCACACGATTGATGGGCTGCATCGATGCGAGATTGTTGAGTGCGGTGCGGAGGGCCGAGATTGAAATCCGAGCATTTTCAGCCGTTATATCCTGCCGGGACGGCAAGGCTCGAAACACTTGATCCAGACTTTCCACCCCACACAAACCACAGCCCGTACGCCCCGTCATGTTTCTCCGCCGATCACCGAGTTTCTGGAAGGCATGATCCGCAATCGTGCAATGAACAAGGATGCCCGGCGCACTCTGTTCGACCGTCGCGGTGTAAAAATCGGCACGATTATCCACAATGCCTTCACTCAAGGCGAATCCCAGGGCAAAACTGGCCAGATCACAGGGCGTGGCCAGCATGACGGCATGAGAAACCCCGTTGAATTCAAGGGCGACAGGAATCTCAACCGCCAATTGATCTTCTTCATGGATCCAGTGGTGATCGCGCCAGCGCGCAATGGACTCGGTGCTGACGCTACCATCATCGATGGTGAACGGACGATGCGCCTCAGACAATGGATTTCTCGCTCTGTTGCGTGTGCGTGGCCATGCCCAGCAATTCGTGCTGCACCTTGCTGAATCGGGTGTATTTTTTCTGCCATTCGGAGGGTTCTGTCACCGGTTTCACCTGCACGGCCGTCACCTTGTATTCGGGACAATTGGTCGCCCAGTCGGAATTCTCCGTAGTGATCACATTCGCGCCCGACTCCGGGAAATGGAAGGTGGTGTACACGACGCCCGGCTGCATTCGCTCGGAGAGCTTGGCGCGCAGCACCGTATCGCCCGAACGACTCTGGATACCGACCCAACCACCGTCCGTGATGCCGCGCTCCTCGGCGTCATGCGGGTGGATTTCCAGCAGATCTTCATCATGCCATTGCACATTCTCGGTACGACGTGTCTGCGCCCCGACGTTGTATTGCGACAGAATTCGCCCTGTGGTGAGGATGAGCGGGAATTTACGCGTGACCTTTTCGTCGGTCGCCACGTATTTGGTGATAATGAACTTGCCCTTGCCCCGCACGAATTCATCGACATGCATGATCGGCGTGCCTTCGGGCGCTGCCTCATTGCAGGGCCACTGGATACTGCCCAGCTCATCCAGCTTGGCGTAATTCACGCCATGGAACGTCGGCGTCAGGCGCGCAATCTCGTCCATGATCTCGGACGGATGCCCGTAGTTCATCTCATACCCCAAGCGCTTGGCCAGTTCGATCGTGACTTCCCAGTCCGCGTAGCCCGCTTTGGGCGGCATGACCTTACGCACGCGCGAAATCCGCCGCTCGGCATTGGTGAACGTCCCGTCCTTCTCCAGGAACGACGAGCCCGGCAACAACACATGCGCATACATGGCAGTTTCGTTCATGAAGATGTCCTGTACCACGATGCATTCCATCGATGACAGCGCGGCAGACACATGCTGGGTGTTCGGATCGGACTGAACAATATCCTCACCCTGGCAGTACAAGCCCATGAAACTGCCATCCAGCGCGGCATCGAACATATTCGGAATGCGCAAACCCGGTTCCGAATTGATTTCCACCCCCCAGGCCTGCTCAAACAGATGGCGGGTAGTCGAATCGGACACATGGCGATAACCGGGCAATTCATGCGGGAAGGAACCGATGTCGCAGGAACCCTGCACATTGTTCTGCCCGCGCAAGGGGTTCACCCCGACCCCTTCCCGGCCGATATTGCCGGTCGCCATGGCCAGATTCGCGATGGCCATCACAGCGGTTGAACCCTGCGC
>DATKTJ010000037.1:0-10932 GCA_035531235.1 Halothiobacillus sp.
TCGGAAAGCGAATTAACCAAAATTTTTGGCGTTAGCCGAATTACGGTGCGTCAGGCGCTGGATCATCTTCAGAAAGAAGGTTTGATATTCAAGATTCACGGAAAGGGTACCTATGTTTCCAAACCCAAGGTTTTTCAGAACCTGGGAAAACTTCAGGGGTTTGGAGAGGCGATGTCTGGCATGGGTTACGAAATCGTTTCTCAAGTAATCGGTCAAAAAATTGTACCGGCAGACAAAACGGTTTGTTTAAAGCTGGATGTGAATGAAGGTGAGCTCGTTTATGAGATTCGGCGCGTTCGTTATTTGAATAGTGCGCCTTTATCACTGGATGTGACTTATATCCCCAAGATGGTGGGTGAGCGACTCATTAAAGAAGATCTGGCCCATCGGGATATTTTTCTCATTCTTGAAAACGATTATGGCTACTCGCTGGGACAAGCCGATCTGCAGATAGAGTCAATCCTGGCGGACGATATTCTCTCGGCGCTACTTCATGTGGAAGAGGGCGCGCCGATCCTGCGCATTGAACGTCTGACCTTTACCACGGACAACCAACCACTCGATTTTGAGTATCTGTATTACCGGGGCGATGCCCTCCAGTATCGCCTCCGCATTGAGCGCGGACATATCTGACCGCAGGCGGCTTTGATAAACATGCACATCGATTAAGTCAGGAGACACTACGTGAATACCATTGAAATTGAAGTAGATGTACTGGTGATCGGGGGCGGAACAGCCGGCCCCATGGCCGCCGTGAAAGCCAAGGAAAAGAACCCTAATCTTCGCGTGATGGTGCTCGAGAAAGCCAACGTGAAAAGAAGTGGGGCCATTTCCATGGGTATGGACGGCCTGAATAATGCCGTGATACCGGGGCATGCCACGCCGGAACAATATGTGAAGGAAATTACGGTGGCCAATGATGGCATCGTGAATCAGAAAACCGTGATGGCCTATGCCGAGAACAGTTTCGCCATGATCGAGGAACTGGATCGCTGGGGCGTGAAATTCGAAAAGGACGAAACCGGCGACTATGCCGTCAAGAAGGTCCACCACATTGGAACCTATGTGTTGCCCATGCCGGAAGGCCACAACATGAAGAAGGTGCTCTATCGTCAACTGAAGAAGCGTCGGGTGGAGGTGACCAATCGCCTCGTGGCGACCCGGCTGCTTCTGGATGAGAATGGTGCCATCGCCGGTGCCATGGCCGTGGATAGTCGAACGGCAGATTTTTACGTGATCCGTACCAAAACCGTGATTCTGGCCACCGGGGCGGCCGGTCGCCTGGGGCTGCCCGCTTCCGGCTACTTGTTCGGCACCTACGAGAACCCGACCAACGCGGGTGATGGTTATAGCCTGGCCTACCATGCCGGTGCCGAGTTATCCGGTATTGAGTGCTTTCAGATCAATCCCTTGATCAAGGACTACAACGGTCCGTCCTGTGCCTATGTGACGGGTCCTTTTGGCGGCTACACCGCCAATGCCAAAGGTGATCGCTTTATCGAGTGCGATTACTGGAGTGGCCAGATGATGTTTGAGTTCTACCGGGAACTGGAGGGGGGGAATGGCCCTGTATTCCTGAAGATGGACCATCTGGCGGACGAGACGATCTCCCAGATCGAGGAGATTCTGCATAGCAACGAGCGCCCCAGCCGCGGTCGTTTCCATGAAGGTCGCGGTTTGAACTACCGGGATGGCATGGTGGAAATGCATATTTCGGAGATTGGATTGTGCAGCGGCCACAGCGCCTCCGGTGTGTGGGTCAACGAGCGTGCAGAAACCACGGTTCCAGGGTTATATGCGGCGGGCGATCTCGCCTGCGTACCGCATAACTACATGCTGGGTGCCTTTGTGTACGGCAAGTTCGCGGGTGAGTCAGCGGCTGAATATTGCGCGACTCATTCATCGGTTCCGGTGGATGAAGGACAGATTGAAAAAGAGCGTGCGCGTGTCTGGGGGCCATTATCGGTGAAGGATGGTTTGCCCCCGGCGCAGGTTGAATACAAGTTGCGGCGGATGGTGAATGACTATCTTCAGCCGCCCAAGATCACCCGCAAGATGGAAATTGGATTGCAGCGGTTCGGAGAAATTTCCGAAGATCTTTCTCGTCTGAGTGCGGCCGACCCGCACGAACTCATGCGGGCCATGGAAATTCACTTTATTCGCGATTGCGCCGAGATGGCTGCCGTGGCCTCCCTGTACCGGAAGGAAAGCCGATGGGGGCTCTATCACTATCGGGCGGATTACCCCGACAGGGACGATAAGGATTGGTTTGTCCATGTTCAGCTCAAGAAGGGTGAAGACGGCAACATGACCTGTTTCACGCGGCCCATCGCGCCCTACATCGTGCCCTTGGACGAGCAGGAAAAAACAGCCTACGAAAAACTGCGGATCGTTAAAGAACCCGCAACCATTTAATCAAGGAGAGGTGCCATGTCCTACGCCCTGAACCGCGTCACGGTCCCCGTTACCGTCGATGCAGAGAAATGTATTGCCGATAAAGGGTGCACCGTGTGTGTGGATGTCTGTCCCCTGGATGTGCTCGCCATCGATCTCTCAAAAGGGACCGCGTACATGAAATACGATGAATGTTGGTATTGCATGCCCTGCGAAAAGGACTGCCCGACAGGGGCTGTCAATGTCGACATCCCTTATTTGCTTCGCTAGGTCATGGAGTCAATCATGAATGAACTTGCCAACCAAAACGAAGAAGTAACGGAGCTTCTGGCCCGTTTGATTGATCCCGATCCCGGCGTACGTCGCATCGCGGTTTTGGATCTATTGGATACAGACGACTATGACCTTGTGGCCCCGGCCTTGCTGCAGGCATTGGGTGATGGGGATGCCAGTGTGCGTGCCGAAGCGGCTGTCGCACTTGAAGGATTTGAGACGCCTTCGATTATCCAGGGACTCTTGAGAGCACTTAAGGATGAGCACCCGGAGGTGACCAAAGCCGCAGCACAGTCTTTGGCAGAGCTGAAGTTGCCGGCGTCTGGCGCGCTGTTGATTGTGGCGCTGGGTACGGCCAAAGGGTTTGAGAAGGCCGCCATATTCCGTGCCTTGCGTGAGTTACGTGTGCCCGCCAGCCTGGACCCTGCATTGGCGGCACTGGATGATCCCGACGAAACGGTTCGCGCTGCGGCTGTCGGGGTATTGGGCTATCTCAAGGCACCGAGCGCCGTCGCCCCGATTGCCGTATTGGCGACCAGCGACAAATCCCCTCAGGTTCGACGGATTGCCGTCGGTGCCCTTGGTTTTGAGGGTGCCGATTTGTCGACGATTTTGCCCGCGCTGATCACCGCACTCGGTGATGAACTCTGGCAGGTCCGAGAGGAATCGGTCGTCACCTTGGGCAAATTGGGTATGGATCAGGGTATCCCGTATCTGATCGAGGCCATGGGCGATGAGTATTGGCAGGTCAGCCTCAAAGCCGCGCGCAGTCTGGGCAAGTTACGGAGCCGGGAGGCAGTTCCGGTTCTGACTGAAGCACTCTTTCATGAGGTCAGCAATCTGCGCAAGGAGGCAGCCGTCGCGCTGGGCGAAGTGGGTGATCCCCGAGCCATCCCTGCCCTTGAAAAGGCCCTCCAGGACCCCGATCCGGATGTGCGCAAGTTGGCGAGTTTGGCGCTGAGCCAGATTATCGGTAAATAAAACATAAATACTGGGAGAGCGAGAGCATGGCTTATGTCGTTGCGGAGCCCTGTGTCCGTTGCAAATACACAGACTGTGTGGATGTTTGTCCCGTTGATTGTTTCCATGAAGGTCCCAACTTTCTGGTTATTAATCCCAAGGTATGTATTGACTGTTCATTATGCGTCGATGAGTGCCCTGCCGGTGCCATTTTCGCAGTGGAGAACCTGCCGCCGAAATACGAAAAGTATATCAATCTGAATATTGAGTTGGCGGAGTCGTGGCCGCTGATTCACGCAACAAAAGATCCTCTGGATGATGCAGATGACTGGGTGGACATCGAGGATAAATTTAACGAACTGAGAATGTCGTAGGTTGTATTTAGATCATTAAATAAAAGCAGAGTGCATTGGACACTTGCTGGTTGGTCTGAATTCCATGAGGGGAGGGCGTTTGATTGATTGTTGTCTTTTAAGATTCAAATGTATTAGAGGTAAGCGTCATGGAAAAGTATCTGCTTTTGTTTAGGGCCGGAACGGGAAATTTATTTCGTAAGACAAGCGTGTTGTTTACGCTGCTGTTTTTATTTATGAGCTTTTCGGCATCCGCCGAGACGGTCAATGTGGGCATTGGAACTCAAAATACGACGACGAATACGGTCACGGGCGGTATTGTTATCAAAGAACTCGGGTTGATGAATAAATACCTGCCGACGACTGGGAAATACAAGGACATTCACTTTAATTTTCAATGGCAGAATTTCACCTCTGGCCCGCCCGTAACGAATGGGATGATTGCCAACAAGCTGCAAATTGGCATGATGGGCGATTATCCATTGTTGGTGAATGGCGCCACATTTCAGCATAGTCATGACACGAAAAGTGAATTGATTGCGATTATTGCCTATAACGCGGACGGTGCCGGTAATGGCGTCGTCGTTCGGGCTGACTCTCCCTACTACCAACTCTCCGATCTGAAGGGCAAGCACATTTCTGTCCCATTCGGTTCTGCCGCCCATGGCATGTTGCTCAAGGCGATGGAAGATCGAGGCTGGAAGAGTGATTTCTGGGAACTGTCGAACCAGAGTCCTGAGGTGGGCACCACCAATCTACAAGAGGGGAAGATCGACGCGCATGCTGATTTCGTGCCGTTTGCCGATCTGCTCCCCTTCAAGGGCTGGGCGCGCAAGATTTTCAGCGGCGTGGAAACCAAAGTACCGACCTTCCACGGTGTCGTTGTACGAAAAGATTTTGCGGATAAATACCCTGAGGTGGTGGTTGCCTATCTGAGAGCCTTGATGGATGCCAACGATTGGCTGCGCAAGAATCCAAAACTGGCTGCCGAGAAAATCCAGGAATGGACCGGTGTCGATAAGGAAGTGGCTTACCTCTATTTGGGCCCAAGCGGTATTCACACCCTGGATCCAACCATCAAACCCAAGTGGATTGATGCCATCAAATACGATACGGGCGTCTTGCAGCGTATGGGTAAGGTCAAGACCTTTGATGTGGATGCCTGGCCGAACGAAACCTACATTCGCGAAGCATTCAAGGAGCGTGGCGAGGACTACGACAAGCAGAAAGCGAGCTTTGCCAACTACCAGATCTCCGGGATGGACAACCTGTGCCACAAGCCGATTACCGATCCCATGCAGGCTGGTGAAGTATGGATCGAAAAAGGCGACATCAGTGCCTATAGCTCACCCGACTGCACGTTGGCTGCTGTCAACAAGGCGACCAGTGATGGCAAGAAAATCGACGTGGTGTATCTGATCGATCACGCCTTCGGTATCAAGGTATTTGCCAAGCAGGCGTTCTATTCGGTGGACGATAAGGATCCGAAGAAGCCCGTTATCGTGCCCTTCCTGTTGAAGAAAGATGCCGAGGCTTATGCCAAGCAGAACGGCGGCCATCTGGCTACCTACACAGAAGCACTGGCTGCTGCCAAGATCTAAGGAGACATCGCCATGAATACAACTACTGGTCTTTTGCCTGCCAAGCAAACGTATGAATATGGCTTGGATCATGTGGACGCATTGGAACCGATGAGTGATCCCATCCCTGTGCAAACAAAGCGCGCAGTGAACAGTGGCGACTCAGAAGTAACCACTCGGCCGCTTGCGCCAGCCAGGAAGATGCTCAGCCAGTGGTTCATGGCGAATATTGTTAAATTTCTGCTCGGATTGCTTTCGATTACGCTTTTTGTCGGCTTCTGGTATCTGGCCACAAAATACCGGTGGGACTTCTATGTCCGATTCACCAGTATTCCGGCGCCAGGCGATGTCTTCACGGAAGCGCTCTCGTTGGCACATCAGGAAGACTTTTACAAAAACATGGCGTTAAGTTTAAGGCGAATCGTACTCGGATTCGGCATCGCTACCGTGCTTGGCATTCTATTCGGCCTGATCATCGGTCGATACCGCCTCGTACATAGTCTGCTGTTTCCGATTTTAGAGATTCTCCGTCCAATCCCAGCAATTGCCTGGGTACCTATTGCGATCATGCTGTGGCCAACCAATGAGTCCAGCATTGTTTTTATTACCTTCCTGGGTTCTTTCTTTCCGATTTTGGTGAATACCATTGAGGGCGTTTCAAACCAGGACAAGATTTTGATTAGTGCGGCCCGATCATTGGGCGCAGGCGAATTCGCGCTCATGAGAGAAGTCATTCTGCCCGGTGCGCTCCCCAGTATTTTTACGGGGTTGGCCATTGGGATGGGCGTGGCCTGGGTATCGCTGATTGCCGCAGAAATGATTTCCGGTGAGTACGGTATCGGCTATTTCACCTGGGAGGCTTATTCGCTGATTCAATACAACGATATTGTTATCGGCATGATTGTTATCGGCATATTAGGCCTGGCCTGCAGCGGTGTTATCCGGCTCATGGGGCGGATCTTGATGCCTTGGCATTCTACGAACAACGGGAGAAGTTAGTCATGATGAACCAAGGCGAAATCGGCCTGAAAGGGCGCATGGACATTCAGGACCTGAAGGTGACGTTTGGCCGGAAGGGCAACCTTGTTGAGGCGGTCAGTGGGATTTCTCTTCATGTTAACCCCGGTGAATTCGTGTCCATTGTGGGGCCGTCCGGGTGTGGGAAATCGACCCTATTAAATGCGGTTGCAGGCTTTGTTAAACCCTCCGGCGGTAAAGTTCTACTCGATGGCAAGGAGATCAAGGGCCCTGGCGCCGATCGAGGCATGGTTTTCCAGCAGTATTCATTATTTCCCTGGATGTCGGTGCGTAAGAACGTGGAGTTCGGCCTGAAAATGGCCGGAAAGGAGCGCAATGCACGGGAGAGCGCCGCCCGAACCTTGTTGGGGCTCGCAGGGCTCCTGGCCTTTGAGAATCATTATCCTGATCAACTCTCCGGGGGGATGCGACAGCGTGTCGGTATTGTTCGGGCCTTGGCGACGAGTCCCCAAGTGTTGCTGATGGATGAGCCATTCGGTGCGCTGGATGCGCAGACGCGTGTCGTGATGCAGGAAATTCTCACCAACATGTGGCAGCGATTCCGACTGTCCGTCCTGTTCATTACCCATGATATCGACGAATCCATTTTTCTTTCCGATCGGCTGTATGTCATGACGGCTCGGCCCGGGAAGATAAAGGCTGAAATCGAAATACCCCTTCCTCGTCCTCGTGTACCCGAAATGGCGGATTCCGCAGAATTCCTCAAATTGAGACATGAACTGCACACCCTGATTCGCGAGGAAAGTTTAAGAGCGATGGGGGGCGAGCTTAAGGAAGGACTGGGCGGCTTCGATACGGAGGTCGGTCCTAAAGGTGTTCAAGCGCTGATATAAGGCAGGACAGCCTGCTTCTTGCCTGGAAAAGATTTTAAGGATTGTGTGCGATTGATGTGTTTTGGATCCAGGCAGGATTAATTCGGTAGTTTTTTAATGGCGATTTTTATTGTTGTCGCCTCATGAGTTGTTTTTTGCGGGCTGTCCTGTTGGTTTTATCTGTGTCCGAGTGATCGGGTGTTTCTTGTTTTCAACATGTCATGACATGTATTGATCTAAGCGGTTTTTTGTCGATGGATGCGCGAAGGAGTGAGTGAACATGGCCCGACTTGAATTGAATCTTGCAGGATTTGGTTATGAGGACATTTACCAGGCTGATCGATTGCCCGTACTTGACGCCTTGTTCCTACAGTTTCTAGCGCAGAATTCCTCGGATGTCGGGGCGCAATTTCGATCGTACCGTGCCGGTGAAACGCTTGATGCCATCGCTGAGTCGACCCTGCTGATTGCCGTGGCAAAGTCGCTGGAAGACTTTCTGGTTCAGGTGTTCGGCGTGGAAAGCGATCGCAGCGCACTCCGGTTGCAGCAGGATCAGGAAGATCCGATTCATGCCTTTAAGGAGAAAATGGTCAAGCCGACCTTAAAGCTGCGTCGCTTCGTGCTTGAGCAGTCCTTTGAGGCGCTTGATGAGCGGCTCCAGGCCAAGTTGACGACCGATGCGGCGCTCGACGCCGAGCTTGCCGTCGCGCGTCTTTGGCTTGATGCCGTCGAGCACAGCGACACGGTGGCCCTCGACCTGATCAAACAATGGGTATTTGCAGCGAATCAGTCCGTGTCGGGCCGTCAGCGGGTTGCTGGGTGGGTCAGCTTCAACCAACCCCGCAAAGTGATTCCCCTGGAGTTGGTGCCCACCCTGCCGCTTAAAGACGATCCTTATGGTCGCGTCAGTGGCTTACCGGATCGACAGCGCCAACGCGATGGGTTCAACCTGACGGATACGCGGTTCACCTTGCGCCAGGCCATGGATCATGTGCATTACTGTGTCTACTGTCATGACCATGAAGGCGATTATTGCTCCAAGGGCATGCCCGATCGGGAACAGGGCGGTTTTCGTTCCAATGCACTCGGCGTGGAACTGAATGGTTGCCCGTTGGAAGAAAAAATTTCCGAGGCACATAGCCTCAAGCGTGCGGGCTATACGCTGGCCGCCCTGTCGGTCATCGTGATTGATAACCCCCTGCTGCCTGCGACCGGTCATCGTATCTGTAACGATTGCATGAAAAGCTGCATTTTCCAGAAGCAATCGCCCGTGGATATCCCCCAGGTCGAAACCCGCATCCTGACCGATGTGCTGGACTGGTCATGGGGGTTTGAAATTTATTATCTGCTCACGCGCTGGAATCCGCTCAACCGCGACCGCCCATACGCACTGCCGCACCATGGCACGTCGGTTTTGTGCGTGGGGACGGGGCCGGCCGGCTTCAATCTTTCCTACCATTTGCTGCAGGCGGGATTCGGTGTCGTCGCTGTCGATGGGCTGAAGATCGAGCCCTTGCCTGCAGAATGGGTCGGCTCGGCAGACTGTGTGCCCGCCCCCATCCGCCATGTTTCCGTACTCAACGAATCGTTGGAGGATCGGGTGACCTTGGGGTTCGGCGGGGTTGCTGAATATGGCATCACCGTGCGCTGGGACAAGAACTTCCTGAAGCTGGTCTATCTCACGCTGGCGCGCAGTGCCTATTTTCGTGTGTACGGCGGGGTGCGTTTTGGCGGCACCCTGACCACCGAGGATGCGTGGTCGCTTGGCTTTGATCATATCGCTTTGGCCACCGGCGCCGGCAAGCCAACGCTGGTGCCCATTAAGAACAATTTGGCGCATGGCATTCGCCAGGCGAGTGATTTTCTCATGGCTTTGCAGCTGACCGGGGCGGCCAAGAAAGACAGCCTCACCAATCTGCAGGTTCGCATGCCCGCCGTGGTTGTGGGCGGCGGATTGAGTGCCATTGATACCGCCACGGAGGTTCAGGCTTACTATATTCGTCAGGTTGAAAAGCTGCTGGCTCGCTACGAGAAATTGCAGGACGCGGCATTCTGGAAGGAACTGGAGGATGAGGGCGAACGTATGGTGCTGGCGGAATTTCTGGCGCATGGCCGACAGGTTCGCGCGGAGCGGGTTCAAGCCGCCGCGCGTGGCGAAGCCCCCGATTTTTCCCCCTTGTTGCACCGCTGGGGCGGCGTGACGGTCGCCTATCGGCGCGGCATGAATGAATCACCGGCTTATTTGAGAAATCATGAGGAAATCGACAAGGCCCTGGAAGAAGGGATCTTCTACGCGGAAGGATTGGAGCCTCTGGAGGCGCGATTGGATACGCGGGGCCATGTTTCCGCCCTGGTTTGCCGCCGACGGATCAAGAATGAAGAGGGCGCCTGGGTCGATGGCGAAACGCAGGTTGAGCTTCCGGCTCGCGCCGTGTTCATTGCGGCGGGTACCAGTCCGAATACGGTCTACAACCGGGAGCATCCCGGAAGCTTCGAGATGAGTGGCAAGTACTTTTCAACCTACCGGTTCGGTGATGCCCCTGAACAATGGGTGCCGGCCGCGACGGCCGGTCATGTAAAGGCGCAGGACACGGGTTTTTTCACGTCCTACAGCCGACACGGGAAACAGGTGAGTGTCTACGGTGACAACCATCCCCTGTTCCAGGGCAGCGTCGTGAAGGCCATGGCTTCGGCCAAGCGGGGCGCGCGAGAAATCATCCGCCTCTATCAGGATCGATTGAATGCGCATTCAGATCTGATGGGCCATGCCCGCACCAACTGGGAACAGATGGTTCTCAGGCTGGACGACGCCTTGCTGCCGCGTATCGCGCATATTGAGCGGCTGAGCGATCGCTTGACCCGCCTGACCGTACGGGCGCCCCAGGCGGCGAAAAACTGGGTGCCGGGTCAGATATACCGATTGCAAAACTATCATGCCCAAGCCGTGCGAATTGGCGATACCCTGCTGCAAATGGAGGGGATGGCGATCGATGGCGTGGACGTCGACAAGACGGTCGGTGAGATCAAGCTGCTGGTGAATATGGTCGGCACCTCAAGCCGGATCGCTGCGGGCCTGAAAATCGGTGAACCGATCGTGCTGATGGGGCCGACCGGTACGGGGTTGCCCATGCCGGAGAACAGCGTGGTCACGGTCATGGGGGGGCATTCGGCCGTCACCAGTGCGATCGATGGCAGCGCAGCTTGGCGGGCGGCCGGAAACAAGGTGGTTTTTATCGGCCATTTCCGAGATGTGGCGCGTGCCCGGCCGGTTCAGTCCATCATGGAAATCATCTCGGACCAGGCGATCTGGATTTTTGACGAGGGTCCTGGTCTGGCGTGCTCGCGCCCGCAGGATCGGTGCTTCGTTCATGGCGTGGACGCGTATCTTCAAGACTGTCAGCAGAGTCCGGGGGCCCACGGCGAATGGCTTTCACAGACCGATACCCTGATCGTGTCCGACGCCCCTCAGGCGATGGATTGTGTGGCCGCAGCCCTGCAGGGCGCGTTGAAACCCTTTCTCAA
>DATKTJ010000038.1:0-4545 GCA_035531235.1 Halothiobacillus sp.
TTGATCGCGCCCGAGCTCAAACTGAGTGACGGGAAAGCAACGATGCGCTTGGGATCGAAGAAGCTGATGTTGCCGAGGCCATCGCATTTTGGACATGCACCCATCGGATTGTTGAAAGAAAACAAACGCGGTTCCAGTTCAGGCAGCGAATAGTTGCAGATCTGGCAGGCGAATTTTGCCGAGAACATGTGCTCTTTCCCGCTATCCATCTCCACTGCAACAGCGCGGCCTTCGGCATGGCGCAACGCAGTCTCGAACGATTCGGCCAGTCGTTGTTTGGCTTCTACATTGACCTTTAGCCGGTCCACCACGATCTCGACGGTGTGCTTTTTGGTTTTCTGCAAAGCCGGCAACGCGTCGATCTCATGCACCTTGCCGTTGATGCGCAATCGAGTGAAACCCTGTGCACGCAATTCATCGAACAGATCCAGCTGCTCGCCCTTGCGTTCCACCACCAGCGGCGACAGGATCATGATGCGCGTATCCTGTGGCAGTTCCAGCACATGATCCACCATTTGTCCGACGCTCTGTGCCTGCAGCACCAGATCGTGCTGCGGGCAATAGGGATCGCCTGCGCGCGCGAATAACAGACGCAGGTAATCGTGGATCTCGGTGACTGTACCGACCGTGGAACGCGGGTTATGCGAAGTGGCTTTCTGCTCTATCGCGATCGCCGGCGACAAGCCCTCGATCAAATCCACATCCGGCTTTTCCATCAATTGCAAAAATTGCCGCGCATAAGCGGAAAGCGACTCCACGTAACGGCGCTGTCCCTCGGCATACAGGGTGTCAAATGCGAGTGAGGACTTACCCGAGCCAGACAAACCGGTGATAACCACCAGTTTGTGGCGGGGCAGATCGAGGCTGATGTTCTTTAAATTGTGGGTGCGGGCACCGCGTATAAGTATCTGTTCCATGCCATCCGTCTTGATTTGGGCGACCTGATAGTTTACGCCCTTTTGCATGCTTTCCCAACACGGAGCGCTGGCTGCAGTGATGCATCGAAAGTTTGCCCGATCCGGGCGAGTTGCAAGCTGTTGATGCTGTTCCAGACCGGATGGTTAATCAAGTAGGGTCAGCAGTTGATTGACCACGGCTTTTGTACGCGCAGGCGTCGGCTTGGTGCCGCCGAGAACGCGCAGTCCCCAGATACTGGTCATCAGGAATGCAGCCAGTGCCTTGGGATCCTTGTCCGGCAACAGTTCGCCGTTGGCCTGGGCAGCCTTAAGCGCATGCAGGAACAGCGCCTCGATATCGGCAAGATGCCGGTTGACCCGCTTTTGCACCATTTCATTCTGGCGTGCAATTTCCAGCACGGTGTTTACCAGCAAGCAGCTGCGGCCGGCACACTCTCCCGCAGCCTCTTTGCCCATGTTCAGGAAAAAGTTGCGTATGCCCTGCAATGGCGTGTCCGCACCGGCCAATGCGCGCTTGATCCTGGCAACACTCTGTTGCGCATAATGATCAAGCGCAGCCAGAAACAAGCCTTCTTTGGAATCGAAAGCAGCATATATGCTGCCGGGTTTTAGTGATGTGGCATCGACCAGGCTGGCCATGCTGGTTGCGTTATAGCCCTGCTCCCAGAATACCTGCATGGCTTTTTCCAGGACATCATCTCGTTCGAATTGTGCGGGTCTCGCCATGTCGTCATCCCCAAAATATCTATCCAGTTTACCATTGTTGAGCAATCGTTCAACATCTTGTTGACCGGGGAATTGAATTGGCCGACAATAGTTGAGTGATCGTTCAACTATTGAAGGAATAATAACCATGGACATGCTGAAAAACGAAATTGCTGCCTACAAGGCGGCTGCAAAAGAAAAAGTGCCGGATCAAGTTCGCACAATCATGGCCCAATGCACTACCGAAATAAAAGAATCGGGTATCGAGGGCCGTGCATTGAAGACCGGCGACAAGATGCCGGATTTCGAGCTGCCGAATCAGCGCAACGAATTGCGCCGTCTGTCAGACTATTTGGCGGTATCGCCAGTAGTGTTGAATATCTACCGGGGAGGCTGGTGCCCCTACTGCAACATGGAAATGAAAGCCCTGCAGGGTGTATTGAAAGAGATCGAGAGCCACGGAGCCAGGTTGGTTGGATTGACGCCGGAGACACCGGACAAGGCAATGAGCACAGCCGAGCGTGCAGGCATATCCATCGACATACTCAGCGATGCCGGCAACCGGGTGGCGGAACAGATGGGCTTGGTCTTCCAGCTTCCACAGGCGCTGCGTCCGATCTACCAAAAGTTTGGTATCGACATCCCCGCTTTCAATGGCGACGAGAGTTTCAAGTTGCCCGTTCCTGCGACCTACATCATCGCCCAGGATGGCGTGATTGCTTACGATTTCGTCAATGCCGACTACACCATGAGACTGGAGCCTGCCGAAATTGTTGCGATATTGGCCAAGCGCAAGGTTTGAGCTTGCGGCTATGCAACTGAACTTTATTGGTTCCGGATGAACCAATCGGTTGATAGTTTTCCGGACCGCATCAACACCGACTCTCGGTCATACGCATAAACCAACAAGGAGAACAATTTGTACACCCTGAACCAGCCCCTCCAAGTCGGTGAACTGAATCTGCCCAACCGCATCGTGATGGCACCGCTTACCCGATGCCGCGCCAGCCCGGGGCGCATCCCCAATGAACTGATGGCCGTGTACTATGCCCAGCGAGCCAGCGCCGGACTGATTATTAGCGAAGCAACGTCGGTTTCCCCGCAGGGAGTGGGTTACCCGGACACGCCGGGACTCTGGTCGGATGAGCAGGTGCAGGGCTGGAAGCTGGTAACCAATGCAGTGCATGCCGCCGGCGGGCGCATCATGTTGCAACTCTGGCATGTGGGCCGGGTTTCCCATCCCGATCACCTCGGCGGTGAACTGCCTGTCGCGCCGAGCGCCATTGCTCCCCTGGGCCATGTCAGCCTGTTGCGGCCCAAGCGGGATTACGTGATCCCGCGCGCTTTGGAAACGGATGAAATCCCGGCTATCGTCGGTGCCTATCGCAAGGGTGCCGAGAACGCCAAACTGGCCGGATTCGACGGCGTTGAAATCCATGGGGCCAATGGGTATTTGCCGGACCAGTTTCTGCAGGACAGTACCAACAAGCGCAACGATGCTTACGGCGGTGCCATAGAAAATCGTGCCCGTCTGTTGCTGGAAGTAACCGATGCCGCAATATCGGTGTGGGGTGCCGGCCGGGTAGGCGTTCATCTGGCCCCACGGGGGGATGCCCATACCATGGGTGACTCGAATCCACTGGCGACTTTTGGATATGTAGCGGAACAATTGGGCAAACGCGGCATTGCCTTTATTTTCACCAGAGAATCATTGGGTGAAAATCGCATCAGCCCGGAACTGAAAAAGCGCTTCGGCGGCGTTTTAATCGCAAACGAGGAGTTCAACCGCGAGACTGCACGGCAGGTACTCGCTGCGGGCGAGGCGGACGCGGTATCCTTCGGCAAGGACTTTATTGCCAATCCCGATCTGCCGCGCCGTTTGCAACTGAATGCCGGCCTAAATCCGTTTCATAGCGAAACTTTTTATGGATATGGTCCGCAAAATTCCGCGGTAGGCTATACCGATTATCCGTATCTGGAAGAGGAATTTGCATAGTCCAAGGTTTAATGGCGAACCTTGTGAAAAATTATTAACGCAACAATCCTGATTTTCAGTGAGGCGTTGCATAACCATAGGGAGAACTTGCATGTCGGAACAGTATTCGCGCGTTGCAATCATAACCGGTGCAACTTCCGGTATCGGAGAGGCAACAGCGAGAAAATTTGTAGCGAACGGCTATGCTGTGGTGGGCAATGGCCGGAATGCAGAAAAACTGCGTGTACTTGAACAGGAGATGGGTCCTGCATTTGCCGGTATAGCAGGAGATGCATCTGACGGAGTGTTGCTGGAGCGGCTGTTTGATGCCGCAAACAAGCGCTTCAAAAAAGAAGCCGACATCATCGTGGTCAATGCCGGCCGTGGTCTGGGAGGATCGGTCAAGGATGCCGATTTGTCCCAGTTTGAGGACATGCTGAAAGTTAACGTGACGGGCGCGTTGGTGTTGCTGCAAAAAACTGCGAAAAAAATGGCCGATGAACAGCCATCAAGCTACCCCAGGCAGGCCAGGGACGTCGTGATTATCGGCTCGGTCGTGGGCAGACACATATCGCCATTCAGCGCGGTTTATGGCGCCACCAAGTTTGCCGTCCATGCGCTTACCGAAGGACTGCGCCGCGAACTGGGTCCCAAAGGGATACGCGTGTCGCTGGTTGAACCGGGCATCGTAATCAGCGGATTTCAGGAGGGTGCCGGATACGGGGACGATATGGTGAAGAGCTTCGACGAAAAATTTGGCCCGTTGCTGCACGGGGAAGATGTGGCGAACGCCATTCACTACATCGTCGCACAACCGCCCCATGTGCATATCAGCGACATCATGGTTAGGCCCACGCGGCAGGATTATCCCTGAGCGAACCGGGACGGGCGGTGAATTTCATGACATGTTTATCCGATTCAGACTTGATAGATGGAGGACAGAATGCA
>DATKTJ010000039.1:0-2749 GCA_035531235.1 Halothiobacillus sp.
CTCGTTTCCCTTCTGGCCATCGGCCTCGGTTACGGGTTGCCGGCCTACCCGGCCGATCTGCTCGACATGTACCAACTTGCCGAGCAAAACGACCAGATCCTGAAAGCCGCTGACCAGAAACGCATGGCCACTCAGGAAAACATCCCCATTCAACGCGCCAATCTGCTCCCCCAGATCGGTGCAGCGGCCGGAGTCAGCTATAACCGGACGGACATTCAGTCCGGTGGTTTCCCCGGCGCGCCGCACACCATCGAAGGAACCGGTCGCAATATCGGCCTGAACCTGAACCAGGTGATCTACAACCGGATCGACAACCTGACCCTCGGCGTGGCCGACCTTCAGGCCCAGCAGGCCGACCTGGATTATGCGGCGGCCCAGCAAGATTTGATCCTGCGCACCAGCGAGGCCTATTTTGCGGTGCTCAAGGCCAACGCCAGCCTTCAGTTGAGCATCGCCAGCCAGGATGCCTTCAAGAATCAGCTCGAGCAGGCGCAGAAACGCTTCGAGGTCGGCCTCGTCGCCGTCACGGACGTGGCCAATGCCCAGGCCAATTACGACAAGGCCAATGCCGACATCATCACCGCCCGCAATTCTCTGGAAAACGCTCGGGCCGCACTGGCGACCATCATCGGCCAGGAGCCGTCCGAGCTGGATGACGTGGAAACCAATCTCACCACACCCGGCCCCAATCCCCACGACCTGGGCGCCTGGACCGAACTGGCCACCAAGCAGAACCTCGGCCTGAACAGTGCGGAAATCGGCTCACGTATCAGCCAACAGAACGTCGCAATCAACCGGGCCGCCCGCATGCCAACGGTCGACCTGACCGGCCAGTACGGCTACAACAGCGCCCCCAATCAATTCAATGGTCAACGCAACAATACCGTCAACGGCACCATCGGCCTCCAGGTGAGCGTGCCGCTGTACACCGGCGGGCGCATCAACGCCAAATCCCGTCAGGCAGCCTTCCAATACCAGCAAACCCAGAACGAAGTGGAAAATCTGCGGCGCCAGATACAACAAAGCACGGCCAACGATTACCGCGGGGTCATCACCAACATCAGCGAAATCAGGGCCTACGAACAGGCCGTGGAATCGGCGCGCACCAGCTTGGCTGCCACACAGGCGGGTTATCAGGTCGGCACACGCACGATCGTCGATGTCCTCAATGCGCAGATTCAAGTATTCAGCGCCATGGCCAATTTCCTGAACGCCCGATATGGCTATCTCACGAGCTCCTTGCAGCTGAAATCCGATACCGGCCAACTCAGTGTGACCGATCTGAAAGCGATCAACGATCAACTGGTGCCGGGCAAGGTGAATGCCTTGATTGCCCCGCTCATGGGCAAGGCGCTGGAAAACCAGAAAGAGCAAGATCGGATGATCCAGCGCGTGCTCAAACGAGCCCAGCAAACCGTGGATACCCCGAACGCACATTGACCGTCAACGCGAAGATGTCCAACCCGCCCCCGGAATCCGCGCTCCCGATGCGCGCCATGATCCTGGCCGCCGGGCGGGGGGAGCGAATGCGCCCCCTCACCGATCACACCCCCAAACCGCTCCTGCCCGTGCAGGGCAGGCCGCTGATTGCCCACCATATCGAGCGGCTGGCGCGCTGCGGCATTGCGGATATCGTGATCAACCTCAACCACCTGGCCGAGCAGATCCCTGCGACACTCGGTGATGGCGCGCGCTGGGGCGTTCGGCTTCATTACTCTTGGGAAAATCATCTGCCGGGGGCGCTGGAAACGGCGGGCGGCATTCGACATGCACTCTCGTTGCTGAGCCCACAATTTCTGCTGGTGAATGGCGACGTATGGACGGATTTCCCCTTCGGGCTGTTGCTGGAAAACCCACTGGCCGATGACGATCAATTCCGTCTCGTGCTGGTGAACAACCCGAATCACCACCCAAAGGGCGACTTCGGCCTGACCGAAGAACATCGTTTGACGCCCTGCCCACCCACGGGCCCACAAGCGACGAGCGCGCAGACCTGCCTGACCTATGCGGGCATCGGCCTATATCGGCGCAGTCTGTTCGAACTGCTGCCTGAAGGGCGACATGCGCTCGGCCCACTACTTCACGCGCAGATTGCCGAGAATCGAGGGAGCGGTATGAATTATCGCGGTGTGTGGCTGGATGTCGGCACAATCGAACGTCTGGCCGAGGCCGAACACACGGCGCTACAACCCGGCTGAACGCAGGGGGTCATGCCGTCTGCGAACGGCACTCCCAATGCCAGGCATCCGCAATGATCTGCGCCAGATCGGTATGGGCGGGCAACCACCCTAAAACCTGATATGCCAGCCGGGCATCCGCCACCAGCCGTGCCGGATCGCCGGGGCGACGATCACTGATCACCATCGGAATCGGTTTTCCCGTGACCGCACGCGCGGTTCCAATCACATCCAACACTGAGAATCCCTCGCCATTGCCGAGATTGAACCGGCCGCTTTGATCGGCCGCAATCATCCAGAGCAATGCCTTGAGGTGGGCATCGCACAGATCCTGCACGTGAATATAGTCACGGAGGCAACTGCCATCCGGCGTGGCGTAATCGGTACCGAAGACGGTGATCGCTTCGCGCCGTCCGGACGCGGCCTGCAATACCAGGGGAATCAGATGCGTTTCCGGATCATGCCGTTCGCCCAATTCACCCTCGGGGTCGGCACCGGCCGCATTGAAATACCGCAGGCAGACCGATCGGAGCCCATAGGCCGATTCGTAATCCGCCAAAACCTGCTCAACC
>DATKTJ010000040.1:0-2432 GCA_035531235.1 Halothiobacillus sp.
CGGGCAAAGCTGTCCGGCCCCTTGCTCGACAGGATCGACATGCATCTGGAGATCCCGCGGGTACCCGCCAGCGCCTTGAGTGAAACGGGCGGCCAGGAAGCGACTTCTGCCGAAGTTCGCGAACAGGTCATCCGAGCGCGCGGCGTGATGATGGCGCGGCAGGGCATGCCGAATGCCTTTCTGTCTCCCCGTAATTTGGAGACGGCTGCGGCGCTGTCGACGGCGGATAAGGTTTTTTTGAACCAGGCGCTCGAAAAGCTGAAATTGTCGGGGCGGGCGCGTGATCGCATTCTGAAGGTTGCGCGGACCATTGCCGACCTGGATCAGAAGTCCACGATCGACACGGCCGCCCTGAGCGAGGCCATGGGCTACCGTAACCTCGATCGCCTGTTCAGCGCACCGGTTTAGACAATCGCTTCCGGGTAGGAACTTCAAGGACCCTCTGTTCGGAGATTCACAGCCCTAAGGAAGCAATTTGCCGCTCAGTTTGAAAACCCAGAGAGCCGGTACAGGGGGGCTTGCATTGCACTCAAGTGGTGCGAACGAGCAACGTCAGGAAGCCTCGCGATCCACAGACCGAGTAACATCGGCATGGGCCAGCATTTCCACAAGGCGACTCCTGACCCGCTGAAACGCACCGTCGAGCAAATCATCGTGACCCAGCTGCGCCAACGGTACAGCCGCGGAAAAGATCAGTTTCACGCCCCGGTCGTACAGCGCGTCGACCAGCCACATGAAACGGCGCGCCTGCGCGAGCGAATCCTCATCGAACGGCCGAACACCCGACAGTAAAATCGTATGGAATCGCCGGGCAAGCTCAATATAGTCGGCCTTGCCCCGGGCGCCCTCGCATAACTCGCTGAAATCGAACCATGCCACGCCGTTGGCATGACAGCGCACCATCACGGCCCGGTCCTCGACGAGCAGGTGGGTATTTTGCGTGCCGTCCTCAGCCGCCAATGTCCGGAAAATCTCGGGGAATGCCAGCTCAGACAGCCCATTCGTCAGCGCCGGGTTTTCCGTCATCTGTCCCGCGATCTGCAAACGGTAATCCACATCGCTGACGAAGGGCACCACGTCCATGTGTGCCTTGATCATGGCGATCGTCGGCAAAAACTGCTCGCGTTGAAGTCCATTGGGATACAGCGCGGCCGGTTCGGAGTTTGACGTCATCACGATGGCCACACCCCGAGCGAAGAGTCCGTGCAATAACCCACGGATCAGCATCGCGTCGGCAATATCGGTGATATGGAACTCGTCCAGGCACAGCAGGCGGACCTGGCGCGAGATGTCCTTCGCGACCTGCGCCAAAGGATTCACGCGTCCTTTCAGCTGCGTCAGACGGGCGTGAACATCCTGCATGAACTGATGAAAGTGCACGCGCTGCTTGTGCTCGATAGGCACACAGGAGAAGAAGGCATTCATCACAAAACTTTTGCCGCGCCCCACGCCGCCGCACAGATAGACGCCTCGAACCGGCGTTGGCCGCCTCAAACGACGCAGCAAACGGGCCGGCGGGAATCGGGCGGGGGATGACGACCGTGATAGTTGCTGGGCCATCCGCTGCAACGCGGCCACTGCGGCGCGCTGTGAAGCATCCAGCGCAAAGCCATGCTGATCGGCCTGCCTTTGCACGCAGTTCTCGACATCACGGCAGGGCATGACACCCACCTTCATGCGCGCCTGAAAACCGGCTGTGGCAGGTCATAAGGAAGCAGGTTGTCGTTCATGTTCATTCTCCTTGATGACTCAGGACGAAAAACCATCATGCAACCACTGCTCAACAGCCGAGGCCGGCGCCGTTCGATCGCGGATACGCTGCCACAGTTCCTGATCCGCCAGATCCAGCAGGCGTTCGAATTCCTGCCACTGGGGCGCCGACAGCTGCGTGCCATGTGTGTCGAGAAAACGCGCCAGCACCATATCCAATTCGAGCATGCCGCGGCGGCAGTGCCAGCGGATGCGGTTGATATCCGCCCTCCCGATCTGGGCAAGATCAGCGTTTTTGTCGTCCACTTCAGCCACGACAGTCATACCGTCCGTTTCACCAGCAGCGACTTGATCTTGCCGATCGCCTGCGTGGGATTGAGCCCTTTGGGACAGACGTCGACACAGTTCATGATGCTGTGGCAACGAAACAGACGATACGGGTCTTCCAGATCGTCCAGGCGCTCGCTCAGTGCCTGATCGCGGCTGTCGGCGATAAAGCGGTACGCCTGCAGCAACCCGGCGGGGCCGACGAATTTGTCCGGGTTCCACCAGAACGACGGGCAGGCGGTCGTGCAGCATGCGCAGAGGATACATTCGTACAGACCATCGAGCTTGGCCCGGTCTTCGGGCGACTGCAGCCGCTCGACGTCCTGCCCGGGTTCGTCCTTAGTAATGAGATAGGGTTTGACGGAGCGGTAGTGCTCAAGGAACTGGCTCATATC
>DATKTJ010000041.1:0-3229 GCA_035531235.1 Halothiobacillus sp.
TGGAGCGCCCCAACCGCGTCATCAATCGCGATCAAATCATGGATTACCTCAAAGGGTATGAGCGTTCGGCCTTCGATCGCAGTATTGATGTCCGGGTGACGCGCCTGCGTCGCAAAATCGAGGAAAACCCGACCGATCCGCGCTATCTGGTGACGATCTGGGGTGAAGGTTATCTGTTCGTGCCATCGGGGCGGCAGCCTCGCCTGGCGGAAGGGGCGTCATGAAGCGTCGTCAACCTGAAGGCCATTCCTGGAGTCTATTTTCGAGCACTGCCCTGGCGCTGATTGGCTCTATCAGCGTGATTCTGGTTTTCGCCCTTTCAGCGGTCACCTGGGTCGTCATGGTGCCAATGGCCAAGCGTTCGGCGGACGATCTGGCGGCGCTGATCATTCTTTCCGCTCAGACCTGGGTCGAGCTGCCCCACAATGTCCAGCCGCTATTGGCCGCCGAACTTAAATCCCAGCACGGCATCAGCATCAAGGAAATCACCACGCTGACGCGGCAGCATAATGCCCATTTGCCCTATGTCCGGTTCCTGCATGATGCGGTCGTGCAACGGTTCCACCAGTGCCCGGCAGGGACGATTGATCCGAAAACCGGGGAATGCATCTACATCGGTGCACTTCCGAATGATGCGGGCTACTGGCTGGAACTCCCCATCGCCGACGATGTGTTGAAATTCGAGTTTTCCCGGGAGCGCGTGGGATACAAGATCCCGTTCACCCTCGGGATTATTCTCATTTCCGGCATCCTGCTGACACTGATCGTTGGTTTGTGGTTGACGCGCCGACTCACGCGCCCGGTCAGTCAGCTTGCCGAGCAGGTCAGCCGGGGGTTGCCCGATGCGCCTTTGCCGTTGACGGGGCCAAAGGAAACGCGGGTTCTGATCGATGCCGTCAACCGCCGAACCGCCGAGGTCAAGCAACTGCTGGAAAGCCGAACCATCCTGCTGGCCGGCATATCCCACGACCTGCGCACCCCGCTCACGCGCCTGAGTTTGAGCCTTGCCTTGGCGCAGGACAGTATCGAGCCCGAGCTGCATGATCAGATGCAGGACGATATCGGGCGGATGAATCGCCTGATTGCCGAGGTGTTGTTGATCGCGCGTGGGGTGAATCAGGCATCGACCGAGCGCATCGCCTTGTCGCCCTGGCTCGAACAGTTGGCCGAGAACGCCCGTCAGCGCGGCGTCGAGCTCGAATTGATCCTGCCTCGACACGAACGTTTGGCAAACATCGCGCCCATGGCCTTGCAGCGGATTCTCGACAACCTGATCGACAATGCGCATCGCTATGGCGCGCCACCCGTCGTGTTGCGGTTGGTCGAGCAATCCGATGCACTTGTTTTGTGCGTTGAAGATCAGGGTGAAGGGCTGACCGAGTCGGAAATCGAGCAGTTGATGGCCCCGTTTGCCCGCAAGGACGCGGCACGGGGTAGCGATGCGGGGTATGGCCTAGGCCTGAGTTTGGCGAGTGCTCTGGCCGAGTCCCAGCATTGGCGGCTGGAGTTGTATGCCACGGGACGACATCCGGAGCGGGCGCCAGCGCACCGTCCTACCGGGCTGGTGGCCTGTCTGATTCTTCCGAACGTGGTGGCGGAACGGAATGATATCTCGCGTGTCTGATGGTCGGTTGTGGTCAATCGTACTGATTTTGCACCAAGATATAACACACCTGCCTATTTATGCACCTAATTTGTGCAATAGATGCCTGCGATGTGTGCATTGAGCGCGATCCCGTGATAAATGAAGCGGACTTCCGCGCCTAGGCGGGGCATAATAACCCCCTAAAAACAGGGCGGTTTTGGTAGTGTGATCGCGCCGCGCCGCCATTCGTGTATTTTTTCGGCATGATTCCTGCTTTTATTGCGTATTACGTGATTTGGCTCGATGATGCGCGTCAGGCAGTCTGTTCTGCATCTACCGCCACCTGTTGACTGCTCAATTTTGATAAAAAGCCCTGGAGGAATTCATGTCCGTTAGTCATGCGATGAAAATTATGGAAGAGAACGGAGTCAAGTTTGTTGACTTCCGTTTCACCGATACTCGTGGCAAGCAGCAGCACGTCACCTACCCCGCTGGTCGCGTGGATGAAGACAGTTTTGAGTCTGGCATCATGTTCGACGGCTCTTCTATTACCGGTTGGAAAGGGATCAACGCTTCGGACATGATTCTGATGCCGGACGCCAGCACCGCCGTGATGGATCCGTTCTCCGAAGAGCCCACCATGATCCTGGTTTGCGACGTCATCGAGCCGGACACCATGCAGGGTTACACCCGTGATCCGCGTTCCGTCGCCAAACGCGCCGAAGCCTACATCCAGTCTTCTGGCCTGGCGGACGTGGCCTATTTCGGCCCGGAAAACGAGTTCTTCGTGTTCGACGACGTACGCTGGGGCAATGATATGTCCGGCTCGTTCGTCAAGATCGACTCCAAGGAAGCCGCCTGGAACTCCGGCGCTGAATACCCGGAAGGCAACATGGGCCACCGCCCGACTGTGAAAGGTGGTTACTTCCCGGTTCCCCCGGTTGATTCCCTGCATGACCTGCGTCAAACCATGTGCCTCGTACTCGAAGACATGGGGCAAACCGTTGAAGTGCATCACCACGAAGTGGCCACTGCCGGCCAGTGCGAAATCGGCGTGGCGTTCAACACCCTGGTGAAGAAAGCCGACGAAGTGCAAACCCTGAAGTATGTCCTGCACAACGTGGCCCACAGCTACGGCAAGACCCTGACCTTCATGCCGAAGCCCATGTATGGCGATAACGGCTCAGGCATGCACGTGCACCAGTCCATGGCCAAAGATGGCAAGAATCTGTTCTCCGGTGACGGCTATGCCGGTCTGTCCGAAATGGCGCTGTACTACATTGGCGGCATCATCAAGCACGCACGCACCCTGAACGCGTTCTGCAACCCGTCCACCAACAGCTACAAGCGTCTGGTTCCGCACTTCGAAGCCCCGGTCAAACTGGCGTACTCCGCCCGTAACCGTTCTGCCTCGATTCGTATCCCGTTCGTATCGAACCCGAAAGCGCGCCGTATCGAACTGCGTTTCCCGGATTCCACCGCCAACCCGTACTTGGCGTTCTCCGCCATGCTGATGGCCGGTATCGACGGTATCCAGAACAAGATTCATCCGGGCGAAGCCGCCAGCAAGAACCTGTACGACCTGCCGCCAGAAGAAGAGAAGAACATCCCGGAAGTGGCGTTCTCATTGGATCAGGCACTGGA
>DATKTJ010000042.1:0-3408 GCA_035531235.1 Halothiobacillus sp.
TTAGCCTTCGGCCCCATAAAAATCACCTGAAATTTGCAAGAAAACAGATGGCTATTATCTCATTTCCGGCAAATATCCACCACCGCAAATGACATTTTATTTTTTAAAAACAATCGGTTGAATATTGTTCAGAGTCGACTAAGTAGATCTCAATAACCTAAAGGGTATATTGCGCCAGAAATGGCCCCAATTTTTCCATCTGGATGACGCAGCAATGCCATTGGGCCTCAGCTTAGTGCGCCCTCATCTGAATCAGATGATTTGCTTATCAAAACCGAACCCCCTGAGCTGATACGCGCATCAGGGGCGGCAATGGATTTCTCTCCCGAATCAAGCCGACTTCAGCAATGGTGTATTTTCCTTTGCGGCCAGCATCAGCGCAACGGCCGCCTTGCCGGACAACGCATAGGGATTGAATCCTTCGCTGGCGCTGAAGCGGAAAAACAAGGCCCGATTAAGGCTTCCCTCCCCCAGATAGCCCATGTTCCATTCGGTGAACTGGCGCTCATGCACTTCGGCATAATCCACGATCACAACATCCGCATGTCTGTCGTCCTTGAGAATCCGGGCAAAGCGTTCACTGACAGCCCGCCGTTCACCTTCAAGCCATTGTAGAAAATAGCCGGATTGAACATCAACAGACCGGAAACGCCCCGTGGCGTGTTGTTTCGTTGAGATGCCTCAAGAATTGTTCGAATATCGCCATGCCCTACTTGGGGCGTGACTTTCGATACATAGAGCAATCGGACCAGCATGCTAAATATCCTTGGTATTCTCATGACGCGCGCAAGTACACAGTCACTTTTATAGATCATTTTTTGGCTGATGTCCGAAATTCAATAACGCACGGGAATTCGACCCAAAGCCAATTCCTGGCCAACAAGTAAGTTGTAGGCACGCGTACCTACATGTCACAAATCCTCAATTAATAATATGATAGCTTGGCGATCCGGGGGGCTGCGCCCGGACTTTTTTCAAAAATGGAAATAAAAATCATGGAAGAACTCGTTTATCCGCGTGAACGCACGCTCGGGATGGTCACGCTTGTACTCGGTTTACTGGCCTGGCTCGCGCTGATTGTCGGTACCTTCGGTATCGTGTTGATCTGGCTGCTATTCGGATTTCTGGTGTATCTATTTGTCCAGTCTGCCCTCATTGCCCACATTCGCGGGAATGGGGTCGAATTGTCCGAAACCCAGTTCCCCGATCTCTATACCCAATTTACCGCCTGTTGTGATCGATTGCAGATCAAGAAACGCCCACAAGCTTATATTATGAATGAAAATGGCGCGCTCAATGCCTTTGCCACCAAGTTCCTCGGCACCCAATATGTTGTCCTGATGTCGGGTGTCGTTGATGCCATGGATCAGCACGCCGATGGCGTACGGTTCTATATCGGCCACGAGTTGGGCCACTTGCGGATGAAACACCTGACCGGGCAATTGCTGCGCTGGCCCGTGCTGTGGCTGCCACTACTTGGCGCGGCCTACTCACGAGCCCGCGAAAGCACCTGCGATCGGCATGGACTGGCCTGTAGCAGCACGCCTGAAGGAGCCGCACATGCCCTGTCCGCATTGTCTGCCGGAGCCGAACGCTGGAAGCAGCTCGATATTCATTCCTATACCGACCAAACGCATTATTCCTCAGGATTCTGGATGTCTTTTCACGAATTGACGGCGGCCTATCCCTGGCTCACCAAACGCGCGGCGCGTGTTATGAATCCGGATGAGCGGATGCCCAGACGAAATATATTCGCCTATCTGTTCGCCTTGTTCATTCCCTATACCGGTCGACTGGGTGCCGGATTCGGGTTCCTGATTCTGATCTACATCATCGGCATCCTGGCCGCCATTGCCATCCCCTCCTATCAGCAATACATCGTTAGAGCCAAGCTCAGCTCGGCGATCATTCAGTCAGCGCCCGTGCGGGATTCACTTTCTGAGTACTATACCGCTCACCACGAGGTACCGAAAACGCTCGAAGACATCGGTATGCACGAGCAACTGCAGGATGGCAGCCACCTGACCCTCAATTCGGATAATATGGTTCTGACGGTTGTAACCAAACAAGGGGAACTCATTTTCACGCCCCTGATTACCGACGATAAGCGGCTGATCTGGAGTTGCGAGAATGGCGAGGGCATCAAACCCAAACAATTACCGCCGTCCTGTCGTAGTTTCAAAAAGAAATAAACCCAACTGAGAATAGAGATGCCCAAACCATGACCCGAATCATCATCGAATCGGAAGACGATCAGCTCAAATCCGCCCGAACCATTACCACCGCTGTGTATGCGCTTCAGGCGGCTTCGTTCCTGTTGGGTATCACCTATCTTGTGGCCGTGATCGTCAACTACGTCAAGAAAGAGGATGTGCAGGGTACCTGGCTGGAGTCCCATTTCCGCTGGCAGATCCGCACCTTCTGGTTCAGCCTGCTCTGGACCGTCATTGGTGTCATTACGCTGCTGATTATTGTGGGTTATTTCATTCTGATCGCCACGTCAATCTGGGTGATTTACCGCATCGTCAAGGGCTGGCTTCGGCTCAGCGAAAACAAGGCGATGTACCCGGCGGGTTAGGCCTCTCCACCCTCATAATCTAGCGTACGACCACACTCGAACAACGCTACGTCTTGATCAATACCAGATCGGGTCGTGTCAGCAGGGTCCGATCACCTCAGGCCATGGCCTCGGTGGTACAATCTCGGCCCAGTAAACGCCACCCCTTGGGTCCCTCAACGCGGGGCGTGGTGGATTTTCCCGTATCCCCTTGAAGAATGAGCAATTCAACCATGCAGATTTTTTTCGGTCATGCCGCACTGTCTGATTTCCGATTGACCAAGAAACTGGCTGCCATTCAGGCAGTTGCGCCGCAAATCACAGCGCTTTCTGCCCGTTTTGTCCATTTCGTCGATCTGACGCCGGGCAGCACATTGACCGAACACCAGACCCATCAACTGCATGATCTGTTCGACTACGGCCTGCCACTGGGCGAATGGCCGGATGAAGCGGCCTGCCTGCTGGTGACACCGCGTCCCGGTACGCGCTCGCCCTGGTCCAGCAAGGCGACAGAAATCATTCGTATCTGCGGGATCGAACAGGTCGTTCGGGTGGAACGGGGCATCGAATATGCAATCACCGGGCTGCATCTGCTGGAATCCGACATCCGCGAAGCGACCGCCGCCCTGCTGCACGATCGCATGACCGATGCCGTGTTCACGAGCTGGGGCGAAGCCGAAGCGCTGTTTGCGCATAGCGAACCGGCGG
Organism: Halothiobacillus sp.; assembly: GCA_035531235.1. Lineage (GTDB taxonomy): Bacteria > Pseudomonadota > Gammaproteobacteria > Halothiobacillales > Halothiobacillaceae > Halothiobacillus. Next base: position 3,266 of record DATKTJ010000042.1, read on the forward strand.
CGCTCGATTCCGTGCCCTTGCTGGAAGAAGGCGAGGCGGCCCTGCATGCGGCCAACCACGAATTGGGGCTGGCGCTTTCCGCCGACGAAATCGCCTATCTCACCGAGGCTTATCGGAATCTGGGTCGCAATCCGAACGACATC
>DATKTJ010000043.1:0-3398 GCA_035531235.1 Halothiobacillus sp.
GATCAGTTGGCCCGTGCGTAGGTCGATCTGCGGTTGATAGTGCAAGGTAAACTGGTTCTGCTTCACGGCCTGACGCAGGCTGTGCGCGATCCGCAGATGCGAGAGACTGTCGGTATTGATCTGCTCGGTAAAGAACCGATAGGTATTTCGTCCGGCTTCCTTGGCGTGATACATCGCCTTGTCGGCGCGCTTCAGCAAGGTTTCGAACAGATCACCATCATCCGGATACACCGCCACGCCAATCGAACAGGTCAGCGACAGATTCCGCCCCGCAATATCCATCGGCGCGGCCACTTGGGACAGTATCTCCAGCAGGATGGTATTGATGGCATCGACGTTTTCAATATGGGTGAGCGCAATCAGGAAGGCATCACCGCCCAGACGACTCACCGTGTCGGTCTCGGGAATGCACAGTTTCAGGCGAGCAGCCACCCCACGCAGCAGGGTATCGCCGGCGGAATGCCCCAGCGAATCGTTCAAGAGCTTGAAATTGTCGAGATCGAGATTCAGCAGCGCGACCCGACGGTGATCGCGTGCCGCCTGGGCGATCGCATTTTCCAGTCGATCCTGGAACAACACGCGATTAGGCAATCCCGTCAAGGCATCGTGCGACGACAAATACTGAATCTGCGCTTCTGCCGTTTTACGCTGGCTGATGTCGCTGAAGGTGGCGATGTAATGTGTCGTGTTGCCATCGGCGTCATTCACCACCGAGATATTGAGCCACTCCGGAAACACCTCCCCGTTTTTCCGGCGTCTCCACACCTCGCCCTGCCATCGACCGAAATGACGGACGCTCTGCCACTTTGCCTCGTAAAAATCCTGTTCATGCTGATCGGATCGCAGTTTTTCCGGTGTCTGCCCGATGATCTCCTGGGCCGAATAACCATAGATCCGGGTGAATGTCGGGTTAACGCTGAGAATGCGCAGACCGGTATCGAGGATCATAAACCCCTCTTCGCTGCCGGAAACCGCCGTTTCGAAGAGATGTAGCGAGGCCTGAACCTTGTGGCGCTCCAGCACGATGCCGATAATCGAAGCGCCGATTTCCAGCAATTTCTGGTGGAAGGGAGTGGGTGACCGATGCTCGAAACTGGACAGGGCGAATGTGCCGACAATCTTGCGCTCGGCAGAATAAATCGGCACGGACCAGCAGGAACACAGGTTGAAGTCGTAGGCGACCTGCCGCAGATCCTGCCAACGCGGATCGGTGAAGGTATGGCTGACAAACTGCGGGGCGGAATGGAATATCACATTCCCACATGAGCCACTACCCGGTCCGGGGCGTTGCCCGTTCAGACGTTCAACCCCCTCCGCCGGTAAGCTGGGGCCGGCATACACATTCAAAGATTCGCCGGACTCGTCGAGCAACATGACGGTACCGACGGAATTGGGCAGCAACTGCTCTTCCAGCAAACAAACCCGGTCGATGATCGCCCGGTGATTCGCCCCCTGAGCCGTCGACTCGAGCACGGCCTGCTGCAGATGCAGAATCTGCTCCTGCTCCGCGCGCGTCAGGGCGCTGTACTCGATACTTGCCGGATACACGGCGTGATCCGGTGACGCACGCGTGCCGCGCATATCGCTCATCGACGGACCATCACTGCCGCACGCAGTTTCGGGCAATAGTCGGATTGGTGAAAAGTCATCGCATGCACGACACAGATTCCATTCTTTCCCTGCATTTCCGTCCCCTTACTGCGAAACCCGTTCATTTACCCTCAGCATTGACCAAGGTTGAACACGACTCATCATCACCGATTCTCTGGATGTTGTCATTCGCCGGAATGGCTATTGCCGCGATCACTTTGGGCGCAAAGATCATGCTCATCTACGGCCAGTCCCGCCCGTACGGCGCGAAAGCACGTCCGCAGTCGCCGTACCAAAGCGCAAACCACATAAAATACATGGCATTTATACTGAAAGCTGAGCCAGAGGCAAGATAAGCCTGCCTACCCGCCGTATCTATCGAACCAAAACACCCACACCGAGCCATACCGGAATAAATTCCGTTGATCGTCCCTACTGCGCATCTGCTACATTCAAATTTATTCAAAACATGAATTCTCTGCACACTGCTGCCCCAGCTTGAACCAGGAATCCGAGATGACCGAAACCACCTTGCGCTGCCCCATTCCTGTGAATGAACCCCAACGCCTGCAGGCCGTTCGTTCATACCACGTCCTCGATACGCCCCCCGAAGTCGATTTCGAAACCCTCACCCGGATGGCGACACAGATATTCAACGCACCGGCGGCCGAAATCGGCCTGATGGACTCAGATCGACTCTGGTTCAAATCTCAAATCGGACTTGGCCTTCCCCAACTCGATCGGCAGATCGCTTTTTGCGCCCATGCAATCATGTGCCCGGACGCCCTGTTGATCGTGGAAGATCTGCAGCAGGACCCGCGCTTTCGCAACAACCCGCTGGTCGTCAACCCCCCATATCTTCGGTTCTATGCCGGCGCGCCACTCATCGACCCCCATGGCTTTGCCCTGGGCACACTTGCCGTCGTCGATACCAAGCCGCGCACATTCAGCGTGGAGCAGCGCAACATGCTGCGCGACCTCGCCACCTTGGTCATCACCGCGCTAGAGAGCCGCAGACGAGCAGCTCTGCTGAGCGAACTGGCCCTTACGGACCCGCTCACCGGCCTCGCCAACCGGATACAATTCGAACGCAGCCTGACGTCCGAAATCGCCCATGCCCGCCGCACAGACGAACCCTTCAGCGTGTTTTTTCTGGATCTGGACGGTTTCAAGGACGTCAACGACACCTATGGCCACGCCGTGGGCGATGACGTGTTACAGGAAATGGCTCGGCGCATGGCGCAACAGATTCGCGCGGAAGACCTCCTCGCGCGTCTGGGCGGAGACGAATTCGGCCTGTTCATGCGCGAAGGGCATGGCGCCCCCGCCCGCGTCCTGGCCAGCCGACTGGCCGAAGCCATTTCCGCCCCGCTCACCCTGCCCAATGGTCAAACCCTGCAGATGGGCATTTCGATCGGCATTGCTGCCTACACCGACGACATTGACTCTGTCGCCACCCTGATCGATCGAGCCGACCGGGCCATGTACGAGGTCAAACGCGGCCGCTGACGCGACCGGCATCAGCAACCGATCCCCCGGCGCCTGACCGGATCGCAAACTGTTCGTCCCCGCCCCCATCGGATAGACTTCGCCGGTGGCAAAGCATTCGGAACGGAAAGGAAGCACATGCTGATCTTTGGCATCTTGGGGAGTCTCCTCGTCTTGGCCGCACTGGTTTGGGCGGTATGGATCTACAACCGCCTCGTACGGGATCGCCATCGCGTGCTGGCCGCGTGGAGCGACATCGACGTCCAGCTCAAGCGCCGCCACGACCTGATCCCGAAATTGATCGAGGCCGTTCGGGGCTA
>DATKTJ010000044.1:0-13215 GCA_035531235.1 Halothiobacillus sp.
CGGATGCCCGGAATTTGCCTTTTGCACAGCGTCCATGCTCAGGGCACGAATCGCATTGGCCAGCTCTCTACGCGTAGACATAAGTCTCTCCACAGTGAAGTTTCAAAGGTAATGTAAATCGGCAGAACCGGCCCCGCCCGCCTTCCAGGCGAGGCCTCAATCGGCTCTTTTTATATTCATAGCTCTTTCCATTGTCACCGTAAATGGCCCGAATGGCAACCGAGCCCAATACCGACAATTTGTGAGGAAAAGATCGGGACGAAGGCGATTAGCAAGGAAGATTCACGTCCGCCATTTAATGGAGCAGCCTATTGACGGCCACTGCTCCGCCGGCCCCACCCCGGTGCGAGCCACGTTCGCCATAGCGTCGAAAAGCTCTCGGGGTGCATCGGGCTGACTCTGTCGTCCCGATGCATCCAACCGACCCCGATATTGCAACCGTAGTTCCGCGTTGTACCCGAAAAAATCCGGCGTGCAGACGGCACCATATGCCTTAGCAACCGCTTGCGACTCATCGATCAGATAGGGAAAATCAAAACCGTGCGCCTGAGCGACACGACGCATGTTTTCAGGACGATCTTCCGGATAATCCGTCGGATCATTCGACATGATCGCCACACTGTTTACACCCAACGCTTTCAGATCATCGGTATCACGAACGATGCGATCCAGTACCGCCTGAACATAAGGGCAATGATTGCAGATGAACATGACCAACAATCCGCGCGGGCCGCGCAAATCCGCCAGCCGCCAAAAACGACCACTTTCTGCGTCGGGCAACATAAAATCTGGCGCCGGATGATTAAATTCGCCTATAGGGGTTGCAATACTTACCATTGGACAAGCTCCTGTTTTTAACTTTTAGTGGCGCTGGATGCGGGCGTCCGGTCGCAGCTGGCTCAACCGCCACCCGGCGGGTCTGGCAACGGTCTGGCCCAGATGCTCGTCGGAAGAATGGAATCGAAAAATGTAGCACAGACGCCAAAGGGGGTATCAAATGTCACCGAAAAACACTCCCTGCAAAATAAAACGGTCTCCTCGACATGACTTTAAAATTGTAGAAAATCAGAAAAAACCAAGGAAACAACTCATGCGGATCACATTTTTTGCCACTCGTTTTCAGATTCCAGCATCCTTAAGCCGCCGCATAAGCTCATGGGTCAGAACGATCGCCCTGATGTCCGGCCTGCTGCTGGCACTTCTGGCACCGGCCGCCAACGCCGCGCTGAAGTTCGCCATCCCACCCTTTCTACCCCAGGCCGAAGAGGAGCGCGCCTTCACCCCACTGGTGCAACGTCTGAGCGAACAGGTCGGGGTTCCCATGGAAATCGTCACCTTCCCCAACTTCCTGGCCTTCTGGCAAGCCACCCGTACCGGATCCCCCTTCGACATCGCACTGGATTCAGCACCGGTGAGTGACTTTCGGGTTGAGCGCCAGCATTGGCACATTATTGCCAAACTTAACGGCACGGTGACGCAATCATTGGTTACCGGCCCCAAGGAAGTCGTTCTCGACCCCTCGGAACTCATCAACAAGAAAATCGCCGTACAGCCAACCCCATCAGTGAGTGCGCTGACCCTCTATCAACTCTTCCCGAACCCCGTGCAGCAGCCCATTCTGGTCTTCAAGGACTCGAACCGTGAAGCGGCAGAGGCCGTGCTGAGCGGCGAAGTGGATGCCGCCATCATCCCCACGCCCATTGCGGCCGGATACCCCGCGCTGAATCTGGTCACTACGACCAAGCCCATCCCCTTCCTTGCCGTCAGCGTGAGCCCGAACGTTCCACCCTCGGTCGTCAGTGCGCTGCAGAAAGCGCTGGTGGATCTCGACAAGACCCCCGCAGGCCAGGAGCTGCTCAAAAAATCGCAATTACGCGCCTTTGAAGTCGCGAACGACCACGAGTATGCCGGCGACAGCAAACTCCTTGAAGGAACATTCGGTTACTAACCGATATCCCCGCGGGGCATGATATCCGCCAAAAAATTCGCGCGGGGCTGCTAGACTTCGCGGGGACTCACTCAATACGCTAGGGCAATACGCACGGGTCAACGCCCCTTTATAATTTCCAAGGACTCCAGAACATGAGCGCGCACGGCGATCACACACATCTATTCACCTCCGAATCGGTCGCAGAAGGCCATCCTGACAAAATCGCCGACCAGATCAGCGACGCGGTACTGGACGCGATTCTGCGGCAGGACCCCAAGGCACGTGTTGCCTGCGAGACGCTCGTCAAGACCGGCTTTGTCGTCCTGGCGGGCGAGGTAACAACCTCAGCCTGGGTGGATGTAGACGAACTGGTGCGGCGCGTGATCGTCGACATCGGTTACGACAGCTCCGACCTGGGGTTCGACGGCCGTACCTGTGGCGTCCTGAACGCGATCGGCAAACAGTCGTCGGATATTGCACAGGGTGTGGATCGTTTGGTGGAAGAGGAACAGGGCGCAGGCGATCAGGGCCTGATGTTCGGTTATGCCACCAATGAAACCGATGTGCTGATGCCCGCGCCGATCACCTATGCGCACCGGCTCGTACAACGTCAGGCGGAAGTTCGAAAGAATGGCGAACTGCCCTGGCTACGCCCAGATGCCAAATCACAGGTCACGTTCCGTTACCGGGGAGGCAAGCCGGTAGGCATCGATGCCGTTGTCCTGTCGACCCAGCACGCCCCGGACATCGATCAGTCGATGCTGCGCGAAGCCGTGATGGAAACCATCATCAAGCCGACCCTCCCGGCCGAATGGCTGGATGAGCACACCAAGTACCACATCAACCCGACAGGCATCTTCGTCATCGGTGGCCCCGTCGGCGACTGCGGCCTGACCGGTCGCAAGATCATCGTCGACACCTACGGCGGCATGGCTCGGCATGGCGGCGGCGCCTTCTCAGGCAAGGACCCGTCCAAGGTCGATCGTTCCGCCGCCTATGCGGGTCGCTATGTGGCCAAGAATATCGTCGCTGCCGGCCTGGCCGATCGCTGCGAGATCCAGGTGTCCTATGCCATTGGCGTCGCCGAACCCACCTCGATCAGCATCGATACCTTCGGCACTGGAAAAATCCCCGATCACAAGATCAGGAATCTCGTGCGCGCCCATTTTGATTTGCGGCCGTATGGGATCGTCAAAATGCTCGACCTCATTCGGCCGATTTACCAGAAAACGGCAGCCTACGGCCACTTTGGCCGGGAAGATAGCGATTTCACCTGGGAGCGAACCGACAAGGCTGCGGCATTGCGTGCAGACGCCGGACTCTAGTTTTCGGCTATAATCCGAACCGCTGTGCACCCCAAGGAGCGCTGCAACCCGGTTCTACACGACCGGATCAGGCTTGGGGGCAAGACTCATGAACTCAACGGCGCTCTCAAACCCTGCCCGCCCGGCGGGCTGCTGACACCGATTCCACTGAGGACATGAGCATGCAAAACCCACAAACAAATTCCGCCCTGAACGATTTCCGCGTCGCCGACATCGCCCTGGCCGACTATGGTCGCCGGGAAATCCGCATCGCAGAACGCGAAATGCCCGCGTTGATGACCATCCGCGCAAAATACCGCGCCGACCAACCCCTGAAGGGCGCCCGAATCATCGGCTCGCTGCACATGACCATTCAGACGGCCGTGCTGATCGAGACGCTGGTGGATCTTGGCGCGAGTGTCCGCTGGTCGTCCTGCAATATTTTCTCGACGCAGGACCACGCAGCAGCTGCCATCGCTGCCGCCGGAACACCCGTTTTCGCCTGGAAAGGGGAAACAGAAAAAGAATACTGGTGGTGCCTCGAACAGACCATTCAGGGCCCGAACGGCTGGACCCCGAACCTGCTGCTGGACGACGGGGGCGATCTCACCGGCCTGATGCACGAAAAATACCCGCACCTGCTGGATGACATCCACGGTGTATCCGAAGAAACGACCACGGGCGTGCATCGTCTGATCGACATGCTCAAGGCTGGCACCCTGAAAGTCCCGGCAATCAATGTCAACGACTCGGTCACCAAGAGCAAGAACGACAACAAATACGGTTGCCGTCACTCGCTGAACGATGCCATCAAGCGCGCGACCGATCACCTGTTGTCCGGCAAGCAGGCGCTGGTCATCGGTTACGGGGATGTCGGCAAAGGCTCGGCCGCCTCATTGCGTCAGGAAGGAATGATCGTAAAAGTCGCCGAGATCGATCCGATCTGCGCCATGCAAGCCTGCATGGATGGTTATGAAGTGGCCTCGCCGTACCTCAACGGCCTGAACACGGGCACCGATGACGGCGCAGATCGGGCCCTGCTCGGCAAAATCGACCTGATCGTCACAACGACCGGCAACGTGAATGTCTGCGATGCACCGATGCTCAAGGCCCTGAAAAATGGCGCCGTTGTCTGCAATATCGGACATTTCGACAATGAAATCGATACCGCCTTCATGCGGGCCAACTGGGTCTGGGAAGAAGTCAAACCTCAAGTACACAAGGTCTACCGTGACGCCCCGGCCGGTCAGACGCCGAACCTGGACAGCAACGATTATCTGATCCTGCTGTCCGAGGGTCGCCTCGTAAACCTCGGCAATGCCACGGGTCACCCGAGCCGGATCATGGATGGCTCGTTCGCCAACCAGGTTCTCGCTCAATTGCATCTGTTCGCTGCGGGCTTCGCCCACCTGCCGATCGAGGATCGCGCCGACCGGATCGGGGTCGACATTCTGCCCAAGGCGCTGGATGAAGAAGTCGCCAGCTACATGGTGCAAGGCTTTGGTGGTGTTCTGACCCGGATGACCCCCGCCCAGGCCGAATACCTCGGCGTTCCGATCGACGGCCCCTACAAGGCCGACAGCTACCGCTACTGATGGGCAGGAAAGTTTCTATGCACATGCCTATTTCCTGCGAGTTCTTCCCGCCCAAGTCCGACGAAGGCGCAGCCAAGCTGCGCGTCGTTCACAATCGACTGGCCGAGACACTCAAGCCGGAGTATTTCTCGGTCACCTACGGCGCAGGCGGTTCCACCCAGGAACGCAGTTTCGCCACCGTGCGTGAAATTCAGATGGAATCGAGCGTTCCGGCCGCGCCGCACCTCTCCTGTGTCGGCTCGACCCGCGCGGGTATCGCGGACATCCTCGATCAGTACCGGGCGCTGGATATCCATCGCATTGTCGCCTTGCGGGGCGACCTGCCGTCCGGCATGCGCGATCCGGGTGATTTTCGTTACGCCAATGAACTGGTTGCCTTCATTCGGGAACATGCGGGCGACTGGTTTCATATCGAGGTGGCCGCCTATCCGGAGTTCCATCCGCAGGCAGCGAGCGCTACCGCCGACCTTGAACACTTCAAGCGCAAGGTCGATGCAGGCGCGAACGGCGCGATCACTCAGTATTTTTACTCGATTGAGGCCTACAGCCGCTTCGTGGACGACTGTGAACGGCTGCACATCGATATCCCGGTTGTCCCCGGCCTGATGCCTATCAGCAACTACACTCAGCTCGCCCGGTTTTCGGATGCCTGTGGCGCCGATCTCCCCCGCTGGCTGAGAAAACGGCTGGAGTCATTCGGCGACGACATGGACAGTCTGCGTGCCTTTGGGCATGACGTCCTCGTGGAGCTCACGGCCGACCTCGTATCCGCCGGCTCGCCGGGGCTGCATTTCTACACCATGAACCAGGCAGACGCGATCATCGCCATCTGCCGCGATTCGGGCGTCTTGCCCACCAGTCACACCGGGTAGCGCCGGAACATTGGGGCGGTGGGTCGATGCTTCGACCTGATCGCCATCGCATTTCTCGTACCTGTTCGGCCCCCCTTCTTGGGCCGAACATCCTCCGCCCATCACAAAGACATGGCACGAATCAGAGGATTCCTAACTGTCTGCCAACCCAGGCGACCAGGATGGCAGTTCCAAAGGTTCAGTGATAATGTCATTTTCAGCCCCGATACTGCCCGGAGCCTCTGATTTAGGTCCGTCGTGCGCAAGACGTTGGTTCTACCGATCATCAGGCCCAAACCAACCGGCTTCAGGAATTCATTCATCGACCAAAGGAGTTCAGCATCATGGGTTCATTTGCCATTGTCATCTTGGTACTTGCCGTCATCCTTATTTTTGCCGGCGTCAAGCAGGTCCCGCAGGGACGCATGTACACGGTGGAACGCTTCGGCCGGTATACCCGCACCCTCCAGCCGGGTTTGAACCTGATTGTCCCGATCGTCGATCGCATCGGACGACGGATCAACGTGATGGAACAGGTCCTGGACGTCGAATCGCAGGAAATCATCACCCGCGACAATGCCATGATCAAGGTCGACGGCGTGGTGTTCTTCCAGGTGCTGGATCCCGCCCGAGCGGCCTATGAAGTCCATCAACTCGATTACGCCATTCTGAACCTCGTGATCACCAACATCCGTAATGTCATGGGTTCCATGGATCTGGACGAGGTGCTCTCCCGTCGCGATGAAATCAATGGCCGGCTGCTGACTGTTGTCGATGAGGCTACTTCGCCCTGGGGGACGAAAATCACGCGGATCGAAATCAAGGACATCACCCCGCCACAAGACCTGATCGAAGCCATGGGGCGGCAGATGAAGGCCGAACGGAACAAGCGGGCCTCGATTCTTGAAGCCGAAGGCGAGCGGCAGTCTGCCATTCTGATGGCCGAAGGTGAAAAACAGTCGCAGATTCTCAAGGCCGAAGGTGCCCGAGAGGCGGCCTTCCGCGAAGCCGAAGCCCGCGAACGTCTGGCTGAAGCCGAAGCCTTCGCGACGAAATCGGTGAGTGAAGCCATCGCCAACGGCAATGTTCAGGCCATCAACTATTTCGTCGCCCAGAAATACATCGAGGCATTCGCCCAGATCGCCACGGCGGATAACCAGCGGGTCATCATGCTGCCCATTGAAACGAGTCATATTCTGGGTTCGCTGGGCGGTATTGCTGAACTGGCCAAGGAAGCGTTCAAACCCGACACAAAGATCTGACCCCACGTACAAAAAAAGAAAGGATGCCCCGATGCAACTGTCCACCAAGAAATGGTTTTCTGCTGTCCCGCTGACCGCGATGGCGCTGATGCTCGTAGCCTGCTCGGATGGCGCGCCCTCCTCGGGAGAGATTGAGCAGGCGCTCAAATCGGGGATGACCAAGGCAGCCGCCCAGGCACAAGGCAGTGGCAACCCGGTTGGCGCGGCCATGAGCAACATCATGAGCAAAGTCGAGATTCACGACGTCAAAAGCCTCGGCTGCAAGAAGGATGAAGCGGGTTCCGGTTACAACTGCAATGTCGAGATGGATGTCACCTCACCCTTTGCTGGCCGCCAGAAAAGCACCCGGATGCTTCATCTGGTCAAAGACAGCACGGGCTGGGAAATCGCGCAGTAATCCCACCATCAACCCGAGATCACGGAAATATGATGATTGAATTTGATTTTTGGGGCTGGCTCATCCTGGCTGTACTGCTGATCGCGATCGAGATACTGGCGCCCTCAAGTTTTTTCCTGTGGATGGGCATTGCCGCAGCGATCGTCGGCGGCATCCTGTTCCTGTTCCCCGCCCTGGACTGGCCCATGCAGATCGGTCTGTTCGCCGTGTTATCGGTTATTGCCGTCTTCATCGGTCGACGCATCTTCCGTCCAAGTCGCCAGGAGAGCGATCACCCCACCCTGAATCAGCGGGGGGCGCAATATATTGGCCGTCAGTTCACCCTGGAGGCACCCATCGTCAACGGGGTGGGATGGCTTCATGTCGGCGATTCCCGTTGGCGCGCCTTGGGCGCCGATGCCCCAATCGGCACTGTGGTGCGGGTTGTGGCCGTGGACAGCACCAATCTCGTTGTCCAGCCGGTGATCGGCGCGACGGAACACCCCTAAGAAGTCTAAAATCCCTGTCTTCCGGGTTCGCGACGTATGCCATGACGTACCGCGATCCCTTCGCCCCCGTTTTCCCGAGAGCCGAATGACCACCAATCAAGACTGGATCAATCGCGATCTATCCGTACTCTGGCACCCCTGCACCCAGATGAAAGACCACGAAACCCTGCCGCCCATTCCGATCGCGCGCGGCAAAGATTCCTGGCTCTACGACTTCGACGGTCGGCGCTACCTCGACGCAATCGGCTCGTGGTGGCTGAACCTGTTCGGCCACGCCAACCCGTTCATCAACGAACGCATCAAGACCCAGCTCGACCAACTCGAACATGTGATCCTGGCCGGTTTCAGCCACCAGCCGGTCATCGAACTCTCGGAACGACTGGTCGCGCTCACCCCCGCCGGACTGAATCGGGCGTTTTACGCGGACAACGGTTCGTCGGGTATCGAAGTCGCCCTGAAGATGAGTTTTCACTACTGGCGCAATGCGAACCGGCCGGAAAAAACCCGATTCATCGCCCTGGAGAATAGTTATCACGGCGAAACGCTCGGCGCGCTCGGCGTGGGTAACATCAGTGTCTTCACGGAAACCTACGCCCCGCTGATTCGCCCGGCCAGCATCGCGCCATCGCCCGACTGCCAACAAGCCGATCCCGGAGAGACCTGCGCCGACGTCACCGCCCGCGCCCTGGCCGCCATGCGGAACCTGTTGGCACGGGAAGCCCACCAGACCTGCGCCGTGATTGTTGAACCGCTGGTGCAATGCGCCGCCGGCATGCGCATGCACGAACCGGCCTATCTCACCGGTCTGCGCGCCCTCTGTGACGAGTTCGACGTCCATCTGATCGCCGACGAGATCGCGGTCGGCTTCGGTCGCACCGGCACCCTGTTTGCCTGTGAGCAGGCTGGTATTACACCGGACATTCTGTGCCTTTCCAAGGGCATCACCGCGGGCTATCTGCCGCTGGCCGCCATTCTCACCACCGAATCCATTTATCAGGCGTTTTATGCGGATAGGGCCTCACAGCGGGCGTTCCTGCATTCACACAGCTATACCGGTAACCCCCTGGCCTGTGCTGCGGCCTTGGCAACGCTGGATCTCTTCGAACGCGATCAGGTCATCGAGCGCAACCGCCAGCGCGCACCGATGATTGATCGCCTGAGCGCCCCCCTGGCGGCGCACCCGCATATCGCGAATCTTCGGCGAACCGGAATGATCGTCGCCATGGATCTGGTCGACGCCCAAGGGCAGCCCTACGCGCGCAGTGAACGACGCGGCCAGAAAGCCTATCGTTACGCGCTCGACCATGAAGTGCTGCTGCGGCCCCTGGGTGAAACCCTCTACTGGATGCCGCCGTACACCTTGAGCGATGATGAGTGGCAGATGTTGGCCGAGGTCACCCTGGGCGCAGTCGAAGCGGCGACCCAGGCTTAAACCCGACATCAATGGCCCACAGAAAAAACACGCCCAAGCCATACCCTTAACCGATGAACCAGCCCGATGCGAATCCCCCGAATCTATCTTGATACGACGCTGACCGAAGGCGCGCAGATCACCCTGCCCGCAGACCGGTTCAATTACCTCAGAAATGTCCTGCGACTGCGCGATGAGCAGGTCGTCTGTGTATTCGACGGCCGAGACCATCAGGCCCAGGCCCGGTTGCAGCTCGGCCGCCGCGATGGGTTTCTCATGGTGGACCAGGTCGTCCAACAGGGCTGTGAATCCTCCCTGAATACCCATCTGCTGCAAGCGATGGCCAAAGGGGAAAAAATGGACTGGGTCATTCAAAAAGCTGTGGAGTTGGGCGTGCACCGCATCACGCCCATCGCCACCGAACGCAGCGTGGTGGAGCTCAAGGCCGAGCGCGCCGACAAGCGTCATGCGCGTTTTATCGATATTGCCATCAGTGCCTGCGAACAATCGGGGCGCAACACCCTGCCACGCATCGACCCGATCACCCCCCTGGAAGAGGCCTTGACGCAAGTTGCCGCCACCTGCCGCTGGATTCTTCACCCGGTGACCCCGGACTCGCCGTCATCAGCGATCACCGCCCCCGGAACCGCTGCGGTTTTGATCGGCCCCGAGGGCGGCTTTACCGATCAGGAACTCGACCTGGCACGGCAGCACGCGTTTGAAGCCGTGCAATTGGGCCCAAGGGTCCTGCGCACGGAAACGGCAGGGCTTGTCGCACTGACCGCCCTGCAATTGCGCTGGGGCGATTTTGCGCAAACCCCGACCGACGCGGCCTGACATGGGCATGCCGTCTGGCCCGACATGATGGCGGGTTCTATACTTAATGCCTGCACTACGCCAAAATAGCGGTTTACTTTGATTTCCGTATCGCCATGAACTTACATGAATATCAGGCCAAGGCCCTTTTGGCACGGTTCGCCGTTCCCGTTTCACCGGGCTTGGTCGTTAACCAAAGCGTCGAGGCGGCGCCCGAACGCCTCCCCGCCAGCCACGACGGCCGATGGGTCGTCAAAGCCCAGATCCACAGTGGCGCACGCGGCAAGGCCGGCGGCATTTCCTTGGCCGATTCGCCCGAGGCCGTCCAGACCCAGGCCGCCAAGTTACTGGGCCGCACCCTGATCACCGCCCAAACCGGCAGTACGGGACTGCCCGTACATCAGGTACTGATTGAACCGGCCGTCGCCATCGCCCGCGAACTGTATCTCGCCATGACCATCGACCGTCAGAGTCAGCGCGTCGTGGTCATTGCCTCGGCCCAGGGCGGCATGGATATCGAAGAAGTTTCCGAACAGAATCCCGCTGCCATCCTGCGTCTCCAGATCAACCCGACCGTGGGGTTGATGGCTTATCAGGCACGACAGCTCGCCTTTGCGCTGGGATTGACCAACTCGGCGTTCAAGCAATTCCCGGCGCTGCTGCGCGGCATGTACGATGCTTTCATTGCGGAGGATGCCGACCTCATCGAGATCAATCCGCTTGCCGTGACTCAGGAAAATCATCTGCTGGCCGTCGATGCCAAGATCACGATTGACAGCAATGCCGCCTACCGGCAAAAGGCCCTGTTCGACCAGCGGGACCTGACCCAGGAAGACCCGACCGAAGTCGCGGCCCGCTCCAGCGGCCTGAACTACATCTCCCTCAGCGGCGAAATTGCCTGCATGGTGAATGGCGCGGGGCTGGCCATGGCGACGATGGATCTGATCCAATCCGCTGGCGGACAACCGGCGAACTTCCTGGATGTCGGGGGCGGCACCTCGACGGGAAAAGTCGCGGCCGCCTTCAAACTCATTCTCGCCAATCCCCGCGTACGAGCCATCCTGGTGAATATTTTCGGCGGTATCGTGCGCTGCGACCTGATCGCCACCGGCATCATCACCGCCGCCAAGGAAGTCGGGCTCACCATTCCCACGGTGGTCCGTCTTGAAGGCACCAATGCCGCCGAGGGACGCCAGATGCTGGCCGAGTCCGGCCTGGGCCTGATTGCCGAAAATGACCTCGCCATGGCCGCCGCCCGCGTGGTTTCCCTGTCGAATGGAGTCGCCCAATGAGCATTCTCATCAATAGCCAAACCCGGGTGATCTGCCAGGGATTCACCGGCAAGCAAGGTAGCTTTCATTCAGAACAGGCCATCGCCTATGGCACGAAGATGGTCGGTGGGGTCACCCCGAACAAGGGTGGCCAACAACATTTGGGATTGCCGGTCTTCAATACCGTACATGACGCCGTGCGCGATACCGGTGCGAATGCCAGCATGATCTATGTTCCGGCACCCTTCGCCGCCGATGCCATTCTGGAAGCCGCAGACGCGGGCATCGAAGTCATCGCCTGTATTACCGAGGGCATACCGGTACTCGACATGCTGAACGTCAAGGCCGTGCTGGCAAACGACTATCCCGAAGTCCGACTGATCGGTCCCAATTGCCCCGGCCTGATCACGCCGGGCGAGTGCAAGATCGGCATCATGCCGGGCTCGATCCATCTTCCGGGTCGGATCGGCATCGTCTCGCGCTCCGGCACGCTCACCTATGAGGCCGTGGCCCAGACCACGGCCGTCGGCCTGGGGCAAAGTACCTGTGTCGGCATCGGCGGTGACCCGATCCATGGCATGGATTTCATCGACTGCCTCACCTTGTTTGCCGATGACCCGCAGACCGAAGCGGTCATCATGGTCGGCGAGATTGGTGGCAGCGCGGAAGAAGAAGCCGCCCATTTCATTGCCGAGCAATTCAACAAGCCGGTGGTCGCCTATATCGCCGGCGCCACGGCGCCAACCGGCAAACGCATGGGCCATGCCGGCGCCGTCATTGCTGGCGGCCGGGGTAGCGCCGAAGACAAATTCCGCGCCCTTGAACACGCAGGCGTTCGCATCGTGCGCGACCCCACCCTGATGGGCAAAGCCATGGCCGAGCTATTGGGGCATATCAGGGCATGACCAACGGGCTGCCTAATGACACGGGCGCGCTGCGCATCGCCCTGGCACAAATCACAACGCGCGTCGGCGATTGTGTCGCCAATGCCAACCGGGTGATCGATATGATGGTGCGGGCACGACAGGAGCTCGGCGCACGTGTCATCGTCTTTCCGGAACTCACGCTCACCGGTTACCCGCCCGAGGATTTGCTGCTGCGCGAGGACTTCCTCGTTCAATGCGAAGCCCAACTGGAACGGATCGCCCTGGCGGCGGGCGACATGGCCGTCGTCATCGGCACGCCGTTGCGACTTCCGGGGCATCCGCTGAAGGCGCATGGCATCGCTAACGCGGCGGTGGTCATCGACCAGGGTCGGATCATTGCCCGTTATGCCAAACGCGCCTTGCCGAACTACGGCGTATTTGACGAGAAGCGCTATTTCCGGAAGGGACGAGAAGCCTGCGTCGTACAGATCGACGGCGTGCCACTCGGCATCACCATCTGTGAAGATATCTGGGAAGAAAAGGCGGTTCGTGAAACCGTCGAAGCGGGCGCGCGGATCATTCTGACCCTGAACGCCTCACCCTATCATCGCCACAAGACGGTGGACCGGGAACACGTGGTTGCCGAACGCATTGCGGAAACCGGCTGCCCGGTGGTGTACGTCAATCTGGTGGGCGGGCAGGACGAACTGGTCTTCGATGGTCGCTCCTTTGTCGCCACGGCCGACAACAGCATCGTCAGCAAACTCCCGGCCTTCGCCGAGGGGCTGGGCTGGGTCGACGTCGCGCCCACGGGTGCCATCGTGGCGCATGGCGCCTCCCACCCTTGGCCGGAAGGCGAACAGGAAGTCTACACGGCGCTGACCACCGGCATTCGTGACTACGTGCGTCAAAATGGCTTTCACGGCGTCGTGCTGGGTCTGTCGGGCGGGATCGATTCCGCACTGGTACTCACCCTGGCCGTCGATGCGCTCGGGGCCGACAACGTGCTCGCCGTGCGTATGCC
>DATKTJ010000045.1:0-2382 GCA_035531235.1 Halothiobacillus sp.
ACGGAATGGTGCAGGTGGATGTGACGGCAGCGTGATCAGAGCAGCGCTGACATGCCTGTTGGTTTATTGGGTACGGTTCTGTGCATAATCAAAACCCTGTTCGCCTACAGGGATTCAACATGAATCAACGCACCTTAATTACGCTCATCTTGTTCGGTTCCATTTTCGCGTGTAGTTCTGCCCGTGCGGATTTCGCATCCGACATGCTGAATCAGCTGGGTGGGATGGTCGATAAGCCCAACCCGGCCCCTGCTCCGGCACCGAGGAGCACCTATGGTTCAAGTCCGGCGTTGTCCGGTCTGTCTCGGGGCGAGATGGATCAGGGGCTCAAGGAGGCTCTGTCCAAGGGGGTGCAAACCGCGATCCGGCAACTGGGCCGCAACGGCGGTTTTTTGAACGATCCCAGTGTGCGGATTCCCATGCCGGGGACCTTGGGCAGGATTGAAGGGTTGTTGCGTAGCCTGCACCAGGAAAGGCTGGCGGACGAATTCGTCGACACCATGAACCACGCCGCCGAGCAAGCCGTGCCCCAGGCCGCCGCCGTGTTTTCGGATGCGATCAGGCGCATGAGTATGCACGATGTCGAAGACATCCTGCGCGGGCCGGACGATGCGGCGACTCAGTATTTTCAACGGACAAGCCAAGCACAACTGCTTCGGCGGTTTCGGCCGATCGTGACCGCAGCGACCAACAAAGCGGGCGTGACCTCCGCCTACAAGAACATGATGGATCAGGCCGGCCCCATGGCGCGGATGTTGGGTGGCGAAACCGATCTCGACAGCTACATCACCCAGGAAGCGCTGAAAGGCCTGTTCATCAAGATTGCCGAAGAGGAAAAAGCGATTCGCACCAACCCGGTCGCCCGATCCACCGATCTGCTGAAAAAGGTGTTTGGCAACTACCCGGCCAGGTAGGCCGAAAAATCGAAGGAGGCCGTGTGCTGCGAACGGTTCAGAATGCCGTGTCGCCCGCCGCATGGATCGGGGCGGGTAGGGTCCGCAACCAGACAATTTCCGAACCCGGGATATCGTCGTCACGGTGGGTTGGCCCGATCTTCTCCACGGTACCCATGAACGCAATTTGATCGAACGCGATTTCAACTTCCTCGCCCACCATCAATCCCGTGTGACCGGCGGGACCGATCAGCAGAAGCATGTGGTCTTCCAGCACGGTATTGCTGGTAAATGAGTGCGTGCCGTTGTGTCGCTGGATCGTGACCACGTGTTGCTGCATGGGGTCCAGACGATTATCCAGGTGCATACCGCCCAAACCCATTGATTCGAGGACGTCTGCGGCGTGATGCCGTTGCGTACTGTTGACGCCCCCCCAACGCAATATGGTTTCGGGATCGTCCGGATTTTTTGACATGAGTGTGCTCCTTCGTTTTCTGTCTGCCTGAGTATATGTACATCGCGCCATTGAAATTTGCAAAGTGCGTGTCTTGCAACATCTCCGATGGGCATTGCGCTGCACGGATCGGGTCTATTTGACGAGTCGTAACAAATCCGCCCACAGGCGCGCCCACTCGTCGCCCTTGATCGAAATCATCAGCGCACCGAGCACCATGAATAGTGCGCCCGCCACCGTGCGCCAGGTCAGGGTTTCCATCAGGAAGAGGGCAGCCAGCACCACCACGAACACAATGCTCAGTCGGTCGATGGCCACCACAGCCGTCGCGGTGCCGGATTTCAGTGCCATGAAATAGAACAGCCAGGAAAGCGCCCCGGCAATACTGGCCAGCACCAGCAGGCTCCATTCCTTACCGCTCAGGTCGGAAACCGAAAAGCCCTGAAACTTCCCGAGCGACCAAGCCACCACACAGAGAAATACCGCCATGATGATCGAGCGCAGGGTCGTCGCCAGCGTCGGATCAACATCGCGCAGGCCAAGCTTGGCGAAAATGGCGACGAGCGCTGCCGTCAACGCGGAAAGGAAAGCGAAAAAAACCCACAAATATTTGGTCGTCATGCTGATTGAGGCTCCACGGGTGTCGTCTGTCTCCAGGACACGGCATCGTACTCATCGCAATCCGGTAGGGCACAACCGATGGGTATTCGCCGGATATGGTCGGCATCATTATTATGAAGCCGAGTCCTTCAGTTTTTCTCGAACTGCCCATCGGTGGAGAGGGCATAGGGCACATGTTCGGGGATGATCAGTTCCCCATTAGCATTGGGGATGGCCTCGATCTGTATGACCGGGGCGCCGCCCCGCACACCGCCAAACAGGGTGGCAAACGCTGAGTCGGCGGCGTCCCGGCCAGTGCCCAGTCGTACAAAACCCATCGGGATGGCGACACCAGAAGGGTCGAAGATGAACCAGCGGTCGCCGAGATATACCTCGACATAGGCATGGAAATCGGTCGGTCCCAGTGACGGGGCG
>DATKTJ010000046.1:0-8213 GCA_035531235.1 Halothiobacillus sp.
GTGGTTTTTTGCAGCAATGCCCATGCGTGTTGGCGCGACTAACTCAGAATCGACATCCATGCGGTGATTATACGCCATCAATCCATTCGTCCTGCGAAGATGCACACTGATTCATCTAGCGTTTCAATGTCGCGGTGGCAGTTGGCCCTGATCAGCGTCAGTACTTCTATTTACTCGTCGACCCATTAGCGACATGGTGTGCATGTCTGCAAACTGGACAAACAACGATCAGACACAAAATTCAAGCAAGAAAAAAGCCCCTGAAACTGGTTCGTTGGGGCTTTAATGTCTGTTTCACCGCTCCCGGCAGGGAAGCGAATATGGTCTGTGGTGCCGGAGAAAGGAGTCGAACCCTCGACCTTCTCATTACGAATGAGCTGCTCTACCAACTGAGCTACACCGGCTTTGTGCGGGGAATTGTCCGGATATCGACCGGAATGTCAACGAACGGAGCGGGGAACAATCGCCCGTTCCTCGTGGGGGCTGCGTACATGGCAGCCCTGCTCGATCAGTTGTATGTGTTGGTCGGGCTGGAAATATTGATGGTGTAGTTCAGGTTGTTGCTTTTGCTGCTGCCGTCCTTGTTTTCGCAGGTAAAGGTCGACGACATGTCGTCGAAGGGGTAGGTGTAGCAGGTTGGGCATGCCTGCTTCAGCCAAGTGATGGTCGGTAGCACATAGGGAACCCATGCGGTGCCTGCGGTCGTGTAGTCGACTGACGGCGTGGTGATGGTGGGCCAGTTCGTTCCCCCGCATGCCATGACGACGGGTTGATTGGTCGGTGCCGGGTTCGTGTATGAACTGAAACTGTTGTTGACGCACAGCTGCAAGTCGCCGACCGAGATGGTCGATTGCGTGTTGAAAGCTGGGGCGATCGTCTTTTGCGTGGCAAAATCGAACGGTGCCAGATTCAAGTAGCTGGTGTTTGTATTGCCATTCCATCCCCAGATCTGATCTGCTGTGGCCCAGGATACGAACGTGCCGCAGACGCGTTCAGACGATGCGAAGGTGAACTGACCACTCAACAGTTTATTACCGTTCAGGCCGCATACAGGGCCGGTGGAACCGGCCGCACTGCAGGTTGACTGTACGGCGCAAGCAGTCGGACTCGTGGTGCTGGGTTCGACCACGGCAAAATAGGAAGAGGGGCTGTCACTGGCGGCCGCCGATTGATCCGAAGGAAAGCTCGCGCTGGTTGGTGCAAAACTCCATGTGCTGTTTGGCAAGGTTGCTGATACGCCGAGTGGCGGGGAACGCGCGCCCGGTGTGCCGCAGTTGTAGTCTTTGGCGGTTGCCTGAACATTTGTCGGGCCAAATGCCAGTGCGTAGTTCGTGCCATTGATGATAGAGACGTCGTAATAGTCAACGGTATTGTGCTGATAGGTGACTTCGGCAAGTGTGTTCGCCGCATAGGTCGGGCCGGTGCCGGGCGTGGTGATAGTGCTCGGGCAGGAGCCCCCGGGACATTTTTCGACATAGTAATTACCCGACCATTGAATCTGCTGGGTACCGGTCGTGATACCCGACCACTGCGGTATGAACAGGGTGGTTGATGTGTTCGGTTGAAGAATGCCGGTGCCATTGGCGAACACCGGTTTGTCCCAGAAGCACATGAACGGCGTTGTTCCTTTTGCCACGCCTGCACCGCCCTGAACGCAGGTCGATCCAATCGGGCAGGCATTTTTCCCGCTAGATGTGGGGCCGCAGTAAGATTGCGCGCCCGGTTTGGTTCTGGCAGGGTTCGTCGGGTCCACACCGGCAGCCACGGACGTGGGGGATGTGTACGCATTCGCAGAGCCAGCGTTGGCGGCAACTTTGACTGTGTCCGGCGAACTGCTGGTGAACGTGATGGTGCGTCCGTCGGTCGAACCGCTGTTATCGACCAACTTGAGGTTGACCGTTTTCTGATAGGACGGTACGGGTAGGAAGAACCCAGATTGACCATTGGCATACGCGGGGGGCACCGTCGTCACGGCAACGGATAACGCTGCGTCAAGACCATCGGAAGAACCCTTCAACGGTAGCAGCCCATATCCACAACTGGTTACTGAACTGGCATACGATGAGGGGCTGCTGTTGTCCAACGACAATGCGCAGGTCACTGAACTGGTTGTTTGCATGTCAGCGGGGGTGTTCGAACCGTCCGGGTATGAGTAGAAGACCAGGGCACTCGGATCGACGCTGGTGACCGTGACCCAGAAGTTGGATTGAAGCAGTGTGTCGCCGTCCAGATACACGAACAATGGTGCCTTCATGCCCAGATAGATTTGGCCAGAGCTGTTTTGAGAGGCGACATGGACGGTGCCCGCCGATTGATCGGCATTGCCATTCCAGGTGATCGTGACATCGTCCTGTGAGCCAAACGGGGCACTTGTACCCGCCACCCAAGAACCGGTAGGGCTGATGGTTGTTGTGAAGGATGTCGGCGAAGAAACTTTCGTTGCATCGATCGTCCCGCTGATGGTGCAGCTGGGTGCGGTCGTGGTCAGGTTGCACTGTTGTATGCCGCCGTTGGCAAACGAAATACCGGGGGCCTGGTTCATCATGACTGTCAGCGGATTTTCGCTCGGGATTTTTTTGCTGCCAGTTCCTGTCGCCGGAACCAGTTGTACCGTGATGGAGAAGGGGTACGTAACCTGAGCCCCCGAGTAGAACGTTTCCGTTGTCGATGAGACCGAAATCGTTCCATAGAGGTTGGTCGAACCCGCAACGGTCGCGGAAGAACTCATGCTGGCATAGCCGGGGGCTTCGGCCAGGATAAGTGCGGAACCCGACTTCTTGCCGAAGACGGTTACCGAACAGGGATCCGACCCGGAAGACAGGACACACGTCGATGGCGAAATGTGTGCAATCGTCGGATCAGAAACGCTCAGACTGATTTTCTGGTTCACAACGCCCCTGCTTCCGGCTAGAGCAATGGGAACGACCTGAACGCTGCCGGCACGGACCTGCAGATTTTGCGTCCCAATCTGGATTTGGCCCATGGAACTAGACGTGTCGCCGGAGCTGTTGCAGCCCGCGATGAGAATCACCGTACAGGCCATCCATGCACTAAAGGCGGCTCTAATCATTATTTTTTCCTGATATCCGTTTTGGGTGTAACGGCTTTATTTTTCAAACAATCCTATCAGCGTATTTATTATGCGGCAATGCGGCTTATCAGCATCCGGTAGATGGTTGAATAACGAGGGATATTCAGGATGGTTTGTACGCGTATCGAATGGTCAGGGTGTATTCACGGACTTGTCCAGGCGCGCCAGGGTGTCCGCTTCCATGGCCTTGAGATCGTCGATTTCTTCAGCGGTGAATCCGGCGGCCATCCGGCCCGGTTCGTCGTAGGGGCCGCGAATCCGACCGTGCATGTATTCGATCAGCAGTTCGCGGAAGGTGAGGCGCGGGTCGAGCTGGCGCTGTTCGGCACAGTAGCGGAACCAGCGGGTGCCGATTTCCACATGACCGATTTCATCTTGGTAAATCACGCCCAGAATATCGACGAGTGGCTGATCGCCGACGATGCGCAATTTATCGGCAATGGCGGGCGTGACGTCCAGACCGCGCGCTTCCAGCACCCGAGGAACGAGCGCCATGCGCACCATGACGTCGTGGTCGGTCGCACAGACGGTTTCCCAGAGACTGTTATGTGCGGTGAAGTCGCCATATGCACAGTCGTTCTGCGCGAGATAATCCGCAAGCAGCAAAAAATGTTTGCCTTCTTCGGCGGCGACTAGCAGCCAGTCCCGGTAGAAATCCGCTGGCATGTCATCGAACCGGTAGACGGCATCCAGTGCGATATTGATCGCGTTGAACTCGATGTGGGCAAAGGCGTGGGCCATGGCGTTGCGGCCGGGCTGGGTGTGGGTGATCCGCCGGGGGAGGTTGCGGGGCGGCACCAGTTCGGGCTTTGCCGGACGACCCGGGTCGGGTACGTGCTGGATCGATTCTTCTGGTGTTGAGATAGAAGATGGGCCCAGTAGTGATTTAGTGAGCACGTCCTGATAAAGCACTGCTGCCCCCTGTGCCTTGGCGACGGGATCAGCGGTCATGAGGAGGTCGAAAGCCCGGGCGCGGATGTTCTGCTGTGGGTTGGTCATGGCGCTTAAAGCGTGATCGCTGCGGTACGCTGCGCCACGAATGCCTGCAGATCCCGCTCGAGT
This sequence comes from Halothiobacillus sp., assembly GCA_035531235.1. GTDB lineage: Bacteria > Pseudomonadota > Gammaproteobacteria > Halothiobacillales > Halothiobacillaceae > Halothiobacillus. Next base: position 4,154 of record DATKTJ010000046.1, read on the forward strand.
GCGCGATATTGGGCAATGGCCGAACGACCGGCACCCGTCAGGGTGGCGTGTCCGCCGCCCGCGCCACCGACTTCTTTAATAACATAGGGCAGGGGGCCGAGCTGATTGACTTCCTCGATCAGGGTCCAGGCGCGTTTGTAGGACATGTTCAGGGTCTTGGCCGCCTGACTGATGGAGCCCAATTCGTCGATCAACTCCATCAGCCGTACTTTGCCGACACCGAGATAGTTGTGCTGGTCATCTGAAATCAGCCAGAAGCGGGCATGGACCTGCGGACTGTAGGCATCGCCCGGCAGGCGATCGCGGCGGGATTTTTTCGGCATGATGTGGTCCTTGATGTCAGGCGGGCATGATAACCGACTCGCGGTGCATCGATGAACCATGCCTGACAATGCGCGAGGCTGTTACAATTCGGCCAGTTTTTTTCTTTCGCGTAGACGGGCGGTGAACGGGCATGGCACAGGTTTTAGGCAAATTTTCGCCGGAAGATTTCTTGCGGCATTACTGGCAGAAAAAGCCCCTGTTGATTCGGCAGGCAATCCCCGATTTCGTTTCGCCGCTGAGCCCGGAGGAACTGGCCGGGCTCGCCTGCGAAGAGGACGTACCCGCGCGGTTGGTTATCGAATCGGCTGGCGAGCGACCCTGGATGCTGCGGCACGGACCCTTTTCCGAAGAGGATTTCACGAGCCTGCCGGAAGCTGGCTATTCGTTGCTGGTGACCGATTGCGAAAAGTTGATTCCCGATTTGATGAACCTGGTCGAGCGTTTTCGTTTCATACCCGATTGGCGGATAGACGATCTGATGATTTCCTATGCCCCCCCGGGCGGTTCCGTCGGCGCACACATCGACGAATATGACGTGTTTTTGCTGCAGGCGCAGGGCACGCGCCGCTGGATGGTCGAGTATCCGCCGAAAAATACCTCATTCGTCCCCGACATCGACATTCGATTGCTTGAGCAGTTTGAGCCGACCGAGGAATGGGTGCTGGAACCCGGCGATATGCTTTATCTGCCGCCCGGCGTACCGCATCACGGGATTGCGATCGACGATTGCATGACGTTTTCGATCGGGTTTCGCGCCCCCTTGCTGAATGAATTGGCCAGCGGCGTAACGGATCGTCTGATCACCCGCATGGATGCGACAGCGCGTTATACCGACCCGGATTTGAAAACATCCACCAATCCCGGGATGCTGGCCGCACAGACGCGCACTAAGTTGCGTGCACTGTTGCATGAAGTGCTCAATCAGGAAGATGCCGTTCTGGATCAATTGATTGCAGAAACTTTGAGCGAACGGCCCATCGATCATGCGGGATACTATCCGGAGAACGATCCGCTCACGGGAACCGAGCTGCGCGAAGCACTGGGTGATGATTCTGCGGATACCCTCATGCGGACCCCGGCGGCGCGCTTGATTCTGCTGGATGCGGGTACGTCTGCGGCCGTTCTGGCCTACGACGGTCAGAGTGTGACGCTGGATGAACACAGCGTGCCTTTGGCCCAGATTCTGACCCGCAAGGTGTTCTATGATTCGGCCGAATTGCTGGCAGCCACTGAACAGCCTGCGGCGGCTGATTTGCTGGCCCTTTTGTACGTGGAAGGGGTTCTGCAGTGGCATCCGCATCTGCTCGAACACTAAGCCCATGATTGATCGACTTTCAGTTATTCAATCATTTCAGTATCTTGTCAACCATGCCTGAAATCACATTGAGGTGAGTCCCGCTATGAATGATCAATCGATACTTCCTGCTCCGGTCGTGATTGTTGGCCTGGGTGAAATAGGCCTGGTGTTTGCCCAGGGCCTGTTGAAGAACGGGCATCCCATCTTGCCGGTCACTCGTCAGCAATCCCTGAGTTCGGTGCTTGCATCAGCTCCTGATGCTGCCGCGCTGCTGGTTGCCGTTGCGGAGAAGGATCTGAATACGGTACTTGAACAGGTGCCTGCCGCCTGGCATGACCGGCTGATTCTGATCCAGAACGAGCTGTTGCCGCAGGATTGGACGAGCCTGGGGATCGCGAACCCCACCGTGGCTTCCATCTGGTTCGAAAAGAAACCGGGAAAATACGTCAACCAGTTGATGCCCAGTCCGGTCTGGGGACCCCTTGCCGATTTGGTCGATACGGCGCTTCGTGGTTGTGGCCTCGAAGCCCGGATTGTGCTGGATGCCCATGAAATGCTGGAGGAACTGGTCATCAAGAATGTGTACATCCTGACGACCAATATTGCCGGGTTGAAGGTGGGGGGCGATGTGGCGGCGTTATGGCAGGAACATGAAGATCTCGCCCGGGCCATTGCGGCTGAAGTGATCGACATTCAGGAAAAACTGATTGGACAGGTCTTGACTCCCGAGCCTCTGATCGAGGGAATGCTGGCCGGATTCGAAGGTGACCCAAGTCACGCCTGCAAGGGCCGAACCGCCGAAGCTCGCCTGCATCGGGCTTTGGCGCTCGCACGAAAATTCAATGTTGCCACGCCCCGGATGGATGCCATTGCGGCCGCCTGCGCGTCTGCATGATGCCGGATAGACTTATTGGCCAACATCTGCCCTGTGACAACGTGGCCAGTGATGATGTGATCGTTGGCCTGAATCTTCTGGGATCGATTCGTTTTTCATTGGCAGAGGGTGTGCAAGCTTGGGATTCTGATAAACCCTGCCTGACGGTGCCACTACCCGTATTGGGTGTGTCACAAGCGGATAACTGCGGCGTGAATACGGATATATCGGCTTGCTGCGAAGTTCTGTTGACCGATGCTGTGGTTCATTCCGGTCAGATCGGTGATATTCGATATGCGATGACGGATGATCTGTTGTTCGCGGTTCTGACCCGAGAGGAGGGCGAGGAACCCGCGGCCTTGCAGCAGGCGAGTGAGGACGCGTACGCACAGATGTTCGCGCTGCTGAATGCACATGATTATCCCCATGTCTGGCGCTACTGGAATTACATGGCGGCCATCAATGAACCTTCCGATGGCCTTGAGCGCTATCGCCAGTTCAATCTCGGCCGACAGGCTGCGTTCGATGCGGCCGGGCGAAACCTTGCCGAGCATGTAACGGCGGCGTGTGCGCTGGGTTTCGCTACCCCGCAGCAGTTACCTTCAGGCTTATGTGTGGCGTTGTTGGCCGGGAAGACGAAGCCGGTACCGATTGAGAATCCCCGTCAGGTTCGTGCCATGGATTACCCTCTGCAATATGGTCCTCGAAGTCCCCTGTTTTCGCGTGCTGCGCTGGCCCGGCTCGACGACCAGTCGGTGCTGTTTGTCTCCGGCACCGCCAGTATCGTCGGGCATGAAAGCGTTCATCCGAACGATGTCGTGGCGCAAACCCGCGAAACGCTGACGAATATCGAAGCGATCGTAACGGAAGCCAACCGGCTGTTGAGTGCGAACTCCGGCCAGCCTGCGTTCAATCTTGCCGATCTTTCCTATCGCGTTTATGTCCGACACGCTGCAGACATGTCGCACATACATGCGGAGATGGTTCGATGGATCGGCGTCCCCGTTGACGCCTTGTTTCTACAAGCAGATGTCTGCCGGCAAGAGCTTCTTGTTGAAATCGAGATTAGTCCGGCATCTGCCTATCACTGATAAACGACCCAGGCACGGTTCAACCACCGCCCTGTTGAAATAAATATGTGACGATAACCTGCTATCGTGCTGCACATCGGCGATTTATCTGCTAGACCTAATCACTGTTATGGCCATGTTTTATGGCTGACCTTACTTTGACCGTACTCCGGAGATTTATTCATGACCGATTCGAGCCACGCTGCCATTCAATCCCGTACCATCCCGTACACCCTTGATGGTGTGACCATGCAAGGTGTTCTTGCTGCCGATTCCGCCCAGAAGGGTAAGCGACCGGGTGTGCTGGTGGTTCATGAATGGTGGGGGCGTACGCCGTTTGTCGAAGATCGCGCCCGTGCTTTGGCAGAGCTTGGCTATGTCGGTTTTGCGCTTGACCTTTTTGGTGACGCGAAACAGACGGATAACCCGACGGATGCTTCTGCCATGTCTCAAGAGGTGGGTGGAAATCTGCCCCTGTTGACCCAACGTTTTGTG
>DATKTJ010000047.1:0-27058 GCA_035531235.1 Halothiobacillus sp.
CGAGCCGGCATGTCCGCCATCGGCCTCGAAGGAAAGTGTCTTCTGACCACCGGTGATCGCCAGATACACATCCGCCAGGATCTCGGAATCCAGCAAGGCGCCGTGCAGGGTCCGCGCACTGTTGTCGATGGCGTACCGGCGGCACAGCGCATCCAGGCTGTTGCGCTGCCCCGGATGCTTGCGGCGGGCCAGCGCCAGGGAATCGATGATATTCGGCACATAATCCGTCAACCGTCCACGGGTGGGCAGACGTTCAAGTTCGGCATTAATGAATCCCACATCGAACTCGGCATTGTGAATGATCAATTCGCTGCCCTGGATGAAGGCCAGGAATTCGTCCACCACTGCCGCAAATTTGGGCTTTTCCGACAGAAACACATCATCCAGACCATGTACGGCCAGAGCACCGGGATCGACGGGGCGTTCCGGATTCAGATAGGCGTGAAAATGCCGCCCCGTGCTGCGGCGTCCGATCATCTCCACCGCGCCGATCTCGACCAGTCGATGCCCTTCGCCCACGGGCATGCCGGTCGTTTCTGTATCCAGCACGATCTGTCGCTCACTCATATCTGCACTCCGCTGAGGTTTTCAATACCACGATTGGCGAGCTGATCGGCCTGTTCATTTTCCGCATGGCCGGCATGACCCTTGATCCAGTGCCAATGCATCTGATGGCGCTTCGCCGCCTCATCGAGCCGTACCCAGAGGTCGGCATTCTTGACGGGCTGACCATCGGCCCGGCGCCAGTTTCTTTTCCGCCAATTGGGCAACCACTCGAGCATCCCTTGGCGAACATACTGCGAGTCGGTGGTCAGATGAACATGACAGGGACGCTTCAGTGTTTCCAGGGCGACGATCGCCGCCAACAGTTCCATCCGGTTATTGGTGGTATGGGCCTCACCCCCGCAGAGTTCGCGCTCGTGTCCGCCGTAACGCAACAACGCACCCCAGCCGCCCCGGCCGGGATTGCCCTTGCAAGCGCCATCGGTCCAGATATGGACCACCATCTGCGCATCGGCAGGTACAAGCGGGTCGGGTACGGCTGTATTCATCTCTAAATCACTCATTCAACGCCTGTCTGGATGGGGGTTAAGACGCGCACCGGCCGTCGTCGAGCCAGCCACCTGGGATGCCGCCTTCTGCGGCATCAATTCACGCAGGCGGAACGACGGGCGAATCGCCGTGGGCGTGCTCTCGCGACGGGTCGCGTCGATCACATAAAAACCGTGCAGGAACCCGGCCCAGCGCAGGCTCCATTCGCGCACACGCCAGAATCGATCGTACCGACGCACGCGGCAGGTCGGGCATAGGCCACCCAGATGCTCGACCGCATTGATTTCATAACCCAGCACGCGCAACCAGTCCACCACCCGCCACGCGGCATGATGATGCCCGCGCAACAACGGCGTGTGACAGGTTCGGCCCAATAGCCGCATCACGGGAAACAGGCTGACCGGATTGACACCCACGATCAGCAAGCGGCCTTCGGGTCGGACGATGCGGTCCATCTCACGCAACAGATCATGGGGCTGACGCCGATTTTCCAGAACATGCAAAGCAATCACAAGATCGGCCGATTCACTGGCAATCGGCAGCGCCGTGAAATCCGCCACCATGCCGGTCGCCGGGTATTCGCTGTCTGCACCCGGCGCCGGACCAGCCATCGCGGCCACGGAGGGGCTCACCTGAGTGACATGACGAATCCGCAAGCGCGCGCCCAACGGCAGCGTCGCCCCCATGACCACGGCGTGATAGCCGAAAGCGTCATCGGCGCGCTGCACAATGCGCTGGGTCAGATCCCGACCGATACGTGCCCCCATCGGTGTCTGGTACCACGCCGAGATCGACTCGATCGCCGAATGCCCTGCTCGATCTTCGAAAATACCCATCAGCCGACAACCTCTCCGGCTACGATGGGCTCTTCGGCGATTCGCACCTGTGCCAGCAGAGCGCGGCAGGTCCAAAGCAGCGCGCCCGCCACCACCGTGATGAGGGTCATGGCCGCAAACGCCTGCTGTGGGCCCAGTTGTGTCCACAACCAGCCCGCCAGCAACAGTCCCAGCGCCGCGCCGCCCCCATAACTGAACCCAGAAAACACCGCTTGCCCCCTCGCCTGTGCCCGACCCGTGAAATGTTGGTGAATCGTGGCCACACCGACGGCGTGCGTCAAGCCGAAACTCGCGGCATGGAGAATCTGCGCGAGCAGGAGCCAGATCAGCGAATCGACGAGCGTTCCGATCATGAGCCAGCGCACAGCCATCAATCCCAGCGCGATGGCCAGCAACGCAACCACGGAAAAACGCCCCAGGAAGGTCGGCAGAACGAAAAACAGCACAATCTCAGCCACCACGCCCAAGGCCCACAGCAAGCCGATCACACCCGTCGAATACCCATGCTGCGCAAGATAAATACTGAAAAAGGCATAGTAAACCCCATGCGCGACATTGATCAGGAACTGCATCAGCAGAAACCCCAGCAGGGCCGGCTGACGGAATTGATGCCAGAAATCTTCGGTCGACTCGGACTCGATCTGAAGCGAGCTAGGCGGCGTTGCGGGCTCGGGTATCTTGACCAGCAATAACGCCAAGCCGAATAGCGACGCCAACAGCATGCCCGTCATCAGCGACGATTGATGGGCCGCCCCAGCGATATCGAGCAACCAGCCCAGCCCCACCGCCGAGACAATAAAGCCGATCGAGCCCCAGGCCCGCAGCGAGGAGTAGACATGGCTGCGTCCGGCCACCAGCCTCAGGGTCAGTACATCCAGCTGGGACAGGAGCGGTTGCCAGACCAGACCGAAGAGCCCCAGCACGCCGAGCCACCAGATGAAGGGGGCCGACGTCACCATGAGCACGATAACGAGCGCAAACAACAGTACCGCCAACCAGGACATGGTGCGCAGAACAGGCATTAGCCGATTGCTGTGGTCGATCCACCAGCCCAGAAGCGGCGGCGCGATGATTTTGGCCGCCATCACGGCGGCGAGCAGCTGACTCACCTGCTCCGGCCGGAACCCCTGAGCCAGCAGAAACGGGCTGAAATACGGTAAAAAAATGCCGAATCCCAGGAAATAGACGAACAGGGTCAACCGCATGGCGGGCAGGGAATCGGCAGGAGATGACGATTCACGCACCGGGAATCAGCGAACCGTGGCGGGTACAATCGGGGTATCGGTGTGAACGCCGCCGCACTGCCCCCGGTGGCGCAGGGCATGGTCAATCAGAGTCAGTGCCATCATCGCCTCGGCGATCGGCGTCGCGCGAATGCCGACGCAGGGATCATGCCGGCCCGTCGTGATGACTTCGCAGTTGGCCCCCGTCCGGTCCACGCTCTGGCCCGGCAGCCGGATGCTGGATGTCGGCTTGAGGGCAATATGCGCGACGATGTCCTGACCACTGGAAATCCCGCCCAGCACCCCGCCGGCGTGATTGCTCAGGAAGCCTTCCGGCGTCATTTCATCCCGGAACTCGGTGCCGCGTGCCGCCACGCAGGCGAAGCCATCGCCGATTTCGACGCCCTTGACGGCATTGATACTCATCAAGGCGTGCGCCAGTTCCGCATCCAACCGGTCGAACACCGGTTCGCCCCAGCCCGGCGGACAACCGGTCGCCACGACGGACACCCGTGCGCCGACGGAATCACCGGATTTACGCAGCTCGTCCATGAAGGCTTCCAGTTCCGGTACCTGGGTGGCATCGGGCCAGAAGAACGGATTCTGATCGACCGCCGACCAATCGAAGCCCTTCGGCTTGATGGGTCCGAGCTGGGACAGATAACCGCGAATCTCGACGCCCAGGGTCTCGCGCAGCCATTTGCGGGCGATCGCACCGGCCGCCACCCGCATCGCGGTTTCGCGCGCAGATGATCGGCCCCCACCGCGATAATCGCGGATGCCGTATTTCTGCAAATAGGTGTAATCGGCATGACCGGGGCGGAACTGCTCGGCGATCTTGCCGTAATCGTGCGAGCGCTGATCGACATTCTCGATCACCAAACCGATCGGCGTGCCAGTGGTTTTACCCTCGAACACGCCCGACAGAATCCGCACCGCATCCGGCTCCCGGCGCTGGGTGGTATGCCGGGACGTGCCGGGCTTGCGCCGATCCAGATCAATCTGCAGATCGGCCTCGGTCAAGGGCATGCCGGGTGGGCAGCCGTCGACGATGGCGCCCAGCGCCAGGCCATGCGACTCACCGAAGGTTGTTACCGTGAACAATTTGCCGAAAGAATTGCCTGACATAGTTTCCCATCGCATCGAAGTGGCAGCCCGCCCCCTGAGTTGAAACCCACGCAGTGGAGTTTCAGGGCCGCGCAAGGCTGCGTGTTAGAATTCTGCCCATTATACGCATCCCTGCCCTCGCCCGGCTCTAACCCAGCCCAACCCTGTGGAATCCCTGCGCGCACACTCATCATGCCCCCTGATTTGATCGACCAATTACAGCACATTGCCACCACAGCGCCGGCACGAATCGCCCTGCGCGATGCGCAGCAGTCGATTCGTTACGACGAACTGGTCGCCCGCGTCCATCATGCAGCAGGACAATTGACCGCCCTGGGGCTCCAACCCGGCGATCGTCTGATCATCTGGACCAACAAGCGCCCGGAAACCGTGATCACCCTGCTGGCCGCGCTGACCACCGGCATTGTCTTCGTGCCGCTGCACCCGGCGCTGCGGCCGGCGCAGCTCCGCCAGATTTTCACACGCGCCGAGGCGCGGGGCCTGATCATCGACAAGGCCCATGCGCACGCCCTGGAACTGTCGACCGAACAGCTGGACGCAGCAACACTGACCACCAGCACCGAGGTACTCGGATTCTGTGCTGGCCCGGACGAGCCACCCATCTTCTTCGACACGACGGCTCATACGGGTCAGACGCATAAGGAACGAATCGACGCGCCGCAGGCGTATCAACCCGATGCACTGGCCGCCCTGCTGTATACCTCCGGCAGCACGGGATTACCCAAGGGCGTGATGGTGACCCGCGCGAATCTGACGATCGGCGCGCAGGCCGTCTGCGATTACCTGGGTCTCACGGCAGAAGACGAAATTCTGGCGGTGCTGCCGCTGTCCTTCGACTACGGTCTGTCGCAGATCACGACCGCACTGATGGCGGGCGCGGGGATATATCTGCAGGATTACCTGCTCCCCAACGATCTGAAAAAACCGTTGATGAATGCCGGCATCACCGTGCTGGCCGGCACCCCCGGCCTGCTGATCCCCCTGTCGCATCAACACTGGCTTCCAGACTGCCCCACGCTGCGCGTGATCACCAATTCCGGCGGCCGCCTGCCCATCTCGGCCGTGCGGGCGATTCGCACAGCGCGACCAAGAACACGGCTATTTCTGATGTATGGCCTGACCGAAGCCTTCCGCGCCAGCTTTCTGCCGCCCGACGAGGTGGATGCACATCCCGAGTCCATCGGTCGCGCCTTTGCCGCCACCACCCTGGGGCTTGTGAGTGAACAAGGCAGCCTCTACCCCGACCAGGGCACCGCAGAAGGCGAGTTGATTCAGGGCGGGCCGCTGGTCACCGACGGCTATTTCAACGACCCGATTGCGACGGCCGAACGCTTTCGCCCGCCGCCGACCGGCTGGCCGAACCCCAACGACAAACGCGTGGTCTATTCGGGCGACCGGGTACGGCGCGATGCGGACGGGCGACTGTATTTCCTGGGACGACGGGACGACCAGATCAAGAATCAGGGATTTCGCGTCAGCCCGGAAGAGATCGAAACGGCAGCACTTCAGTTTCCCGGCGTCCGCGAGGCGCTGGCCTTCGGCTACGCACCACCCGATTCCCCCGAAGCATCCGAGAAAATCGGGCTGGTCATTGCCCCATCGATCGACACTCAGGCCTTGGCTCGTTGGCTCAAGCAGACACTTGCGCCCTACCAGCAGCCCGCCCACATCATGGATCTGGTCAACCTGCCCCGTTCAGCCAATGGCAAACTGGACCGGCACGCTGCACGGGAGATGCTCATCGCAACACTGTCTGGCGCCCACCCTGACGGGAGAACACTCAGGTGACGAACACGCCGACTGAACGCATGACCGGACATCATCTGATGGCGGAAACACTGGGACAGGCCGCGGTGGCATGGCATACAAACAGCCAGCATTTGCTGCTGGCAGGAAAACCCGCCACAAAATGGCTTGAAGAAAAATCACCCGAGATGCCAACCCCGGCCTATGTGTACGCCGGTGCGGCAATCACAACACAGGTGCGAACCGTTCGTGCCGTGCTGCCAGCGACCATCCAACTGCATTACGCGATTAAGGCCAATCCGTTTACGCCGGTTGTCCGGCATCTGGCACCGCTCGTGGATGGATTCGATTGCGCCTCACTGGCCGAGATGCAGTTGGTGGCCGAACTCGCCCCCGCACACTTGGCACACACCAGTATCGCTGGCCCGGCAAAATCCGCTGCCGAACATCGGTTCGCGATCGCGCAGGGCGTGCTCATCAATGCCGAGTCCAGGGGAGAACTGCGGCGGATTGCCGATCTGGCGCGGACCGTCGGGAAACGCGCCCGGATCGCGCTGCGGGTCAATCCACCGTTTGAGCTCAAGGGATCCGGCATGAAGATGGGTGGCGGTGCCCGCCCCTTCGGCATCGACAGCGAAGAAATCCCCGCCCTGATCAAAGATATTCAATCGGAAGCCAGCCTCCATACGGCGCTGGATCTGGAAGGATTTCATCTGTTCGCCGGATCGCAGAACCGGGATGCCGGCGCCATTGCCGCCTCGCTGGAGCAATCCCTGGCCTTAGTGCGCGATTGGACGACAGACACCGGATTCGTGCCACGGCATCTCAATCTGGGCGGCGGGTTCGGCGTGGTCTATCACCCGCAGGATACGCCCCTGGATCTCACCGCCTTGCGCCCCGTTCTAAAGCGCATCGGGGAGATCGCACAAGATACCTGGCCAGGGGTGCGTGTGAATCTGGAACTGGGGCGGTATCTCGTCGCCAGTACGGGCATCTATATCACCCGAATCGTCGACCGGAAGACGTCACGAGGGAAAACCTATCTGCTCTGCGATGGCGGCATGCATCATCATCTGGCGCTGTCCGGAAATCTCGGGCAGGTATTGCGGCGCAATTGGCCGATTATCGCCGTCGATCATCTGGACGCCCCATGCACCGAAACCGTCGATCTGGCCGGCCCGCTCTGCACGCCGCTGGATGTGCTCGGACAGAATCAATCCCTGCCCCCCCTGAAACCCGGGGATCTCATCGGCGTCCTGCAGTCGGGCGCCTATGGCGCCAGCGCCTCCCCGCAGGGATTTCTGTCCCGACCAGCCCCACACGAGTATTTCCTGCCGGCCTAGACCGGCCTGAGGTCAATCGCGCCGGTCTTGGAAAAACTGCTGCAGCAGCGCAGCCGCTTCCTGCTCACACGGCCCCGTATCCACCACCAGCGCATGGTGATGCCAAGGCGCCCGATTGAGATCGATCGCCCCGCCACAGGCGCCAGCGCGCGGGTCGGGTGCCGCATACACGACCCGTTCGATGCGGGCGTGGGTCATCGCCGCCAGACACATCGGACAGGGTTCAAGCGTGACATATAGCGTGCAGCGATCGAGCCGGTAATTGCCCAAGGCAGTGCCCGCAGCGCGTAGTGCCCGAATCTCGGCATGGGCCGTCGGGTCATGATCGTGAATCGGGGTATTGTGACCAGTAGCGATCACCGCGCCATCACGAACCAGCACAGCGCCGACGGGCACCTCGCCTTCCGCTGCGGCACGACGTGCCTCGTCGAGGGCCAGCAGCATAAAGGCGCGATCACGGGATACGGCGGTCATCGGGGCGACTAAGGGCTTATTCCCACTCGATCGTGCCCGGCGGTTTGCCGGTCACGTCGTACACCACGCGGGAAATGCCGTCGATTTCGTTCACGATCCGCAACGAAACGCGTTCGATGAATTCGTAGGGCAGATGCGCCCAGCGCGCGGTCATGAAATCGATGGTCTCGACGGCGCGCAGAGCCACCACGTAATCGTACTTGCGCCCGTCGCCCATCACGCCGACCGACTTGACCGGCAGGAAGACGACAAACGCTTGAGATACCTTGTCGTATAGATCGGCCGCACGCAGCTCTTCAATAAAGATGGCATCCGCACGGCGCAGCAAATCGGCATAGGATTTCTTCACTTCACCCAGGATGCGTACGCCCAGCCCCGGTCCCGGGAAGGGATGCCGATAGACCATCTCGCTCGGCAGGCCCAGCTCCACGCCGATCTTGCGGACCTCGTCCTTGAACAGCTCACGCACGGGTTCCAGCAACTTGAGCCGCATGTGCGCGGGCAAGCCGCCCACATTGTGGTGGGACTTGATGACATGCGCCTTGCCGGTTTTCGATCCCGCCGACTCGATCACATCCGGATAAATCGTCCCTTGGGCCAGCCACGCGGCGTTCTGGCGCAGATTGGCCTGTTCCTCGAAGATCTCGACAAAGATGCCGCCGATGATCTTGCGCTTGGCCTCTGGATCATTCTCCCCGGCCAATCCTGACAGGAAGCGGTCTTCCGCATCGACCCGAATGACCCGAACGCCCATGTGCCGCGCGAACGTCTGCATGACCTGGTCGCCTTCGCTCAGGCGCAGCAGGCCGTTATCGACGAAAATACAGGTGAGCTGATCCCCGATCGCCCGGTGCAGCAGCGCGGCCACGACCGAGGAATCCACCCCGCCGGACAACCCCAGAATCACCTCGTCATCGCCCACCTGGCTGCGAATGCGTGCCAGCATGTCCTCGATGATGTTGTCCGGCTTCCAAAGGCCGCTGGTCGCGCAGATCTGGCGCACGAACCGTTCCAGAATGCGATGCCCTTGGCGGGTATGGGTGACTTCGGGGTGGAACTGCACGGCATAGAACCGGCGCGTCTCGTCGGCCATGCCGGCGATCGGCGCATTGTCGGTCGAGGCCATCAGCTTGAAGCCGGCCGGCATCTCGATCACGTGATCGCCATGACTCATCCACACATCCAGCATCCCATAGCCTTCGGGCGTGACCTGATCCTCGATGTCCTTGAGCAACGCGGTGTGGCCGCGCGCACGCACCAGCGCGTGCCCGAACTCGCGATGCAGAGCATTTTCCACCACACCACCCAACTGGGCGGCCATAGTCTGCATGCCGTAGCAAATGCCCAGCACCGGTACGCCCAGAGTGAAGACTGACATCGGGGCGGCAGGCGGCGTGCTGTCGATGACCGATTCCGGCCCGCCGGAGAGGATGACGCCGATGGGTGCGAAATCCTGCACGAAGGCATCGTCCACATCCCAGGAATGAATCTCGCAGTACACGCCGCACTCACGGACTCGACGGGCAATGAGCTGGGTGTATTGCGAGCCGAAATCCAGAATGAGGATGCGTTCGGCGTGGATATCTGCTGAGTCAATGGTATGGGTCATGAATTCAAAAGTCCTGGTGCGGTCATCAATAGGGTCGGCGGATGGCGGGGTTGGGCCAAGCATCATTTCCGGAAATTGGAGGGCCTGCATAAAACCGGAGTAGAAAGCCAAAAAAGCGGCCCAGCCGCTTTTTCAGGTCCATACCCAATCCGGTGTATTAATCAACCCGATAATTCGGGCTCTCTTTGGTAATCGAGACATCATGCACATGTGACTCGCGCATGCCGGCACTCGTGATGCGAACGAACTGGGGCACCTTGCGCATGGTTTCAATATCCTTGGCACCGACGTAGCCCATTGAGGAACGCAGGCCGCCAAGCATCTGATGAACGATGGCCACCAGGGAACCCTTGTACGGTACCCGGCCTTCGATGCCTTCCGGCACCAGCTTTTCTGCAACCGATTCACTCTGAAAATAACGATCGCTGGAGCCTTGCTGCATCGCACCCAGCGAGCCCATGCCCCGATAGGATTTGTACGAACGGCCCTGATAGAGCTCAACCTCGCCCGGCGCCTCTTCCGTACCCGCCAGCATACTGCCGACCATGACGGTATTCGCACCCGCAGCAATCGCCTTGGCAAAATCACCCGAATAACGGATGCCGCCATCGGCAATCAGGGGCACACCGGTACCTTTCAGCGCCTCGGCAACATTCGAAATCGCGGTGATCTGCGGCACGCCCACCCCGGCAATGATGCGCGTGGTGCAGATCGAGCCCGGCCCGATTCCGACCTTGACGGCATCGGCACCGGCAGCGACCAGATCGAGCGCGGCTGCGCCTGTGGCAATATTGCCGCCAATGACATCGACCTGCGGATAGCGGTCTTTCACCCAGCGCACCCGATCCAGCACACCCTGGCTATGACCGTGCGCTGTATCAACCACCAGAACATCCACACCGGCAGCCACGAGCGCCGCAACCCGTTCTTCGGTATCCCCGCCCGTGCCCACAGCCGCCCCAGCCAACAAACGGCCCTGGGAATCCTTGGACGCATTCGGATGATCAGTCGATTTCTGGATATCCTTCACCGTGATCATGCCGCAGAGTTCGAAGCGGTCGTTGACCACCAGCACCTTCTCGATCCGGAATTTGTGCAGCAAGGCCTGAACCTCGTCGCGGCCGGCGCCTTCACGCACCGTCACGAGCCGTTCGCGGGTCGTCATGATTTCACTGACGGGCTGATCGAGATTGCGCTCGAACCGCAGATCGCGGCTGGTCACAATGCCGACAAGATCCTTGCCCTCGACCACAGGTACGCCACTGATGTGATGATCGCGGGTGATCTTCAACACATCGCGGATGCTGGTTTGCGGGGGCACGGTAATCGGGTCCTTGATGACCCCGGATTCGTGTTTTTTCACCTGGCGCACGTGCTCGGCCTGCATGGCGGCCGGCATATTCTTGTGAATGATGCCAATGCCGCCTTCCTGTGCCAGTGCGATCGCGAGGCGTGCTTCGGTCACCGTATCCATCGCGGCCGATGCCAGTGGCACATTCAGCCAGACATTACGCGTGAGCTGAGTTTTCAACGACACGTCGCGCGGAAGCACGGTGGAGTGCGCTGGAACCAGCAGCACGTCATCAAAGGTCAGACCTTCTTCGATAATACGCATCATAAAGATCTCTTACGGAATGAAAATTTTGCCAATTATAAGGTCGGATGCTTAACGGGTAAACTCATACCCGCTGAAGCAGTAGCCATTCCCTAGGCTTTAGGCTACAGTCGAACCGCACCAAAGGAATCCATCTAGGAGGCATTAAAATGAAAAATGTTCAAAAACTGACATCCGCGCTGGCAATTGCCGCGATGATCGCAGGCATCGGCATTGCGAATGCTGCCGACAAGGCCGAATACGAGAAGGCGCACTCTGCTGCCATGGCCGAAGTCAAAATGGTTGAAAAGGAAGGGATCGCTCCCTGGAATCCGAAAGCCAAGGAATCCATCCTTGAGCATGCCGACCAACTAGCCGCCAAGGGCGACTACGCAGGCGCCATCAAGTACGCTGACTATATCGCCAGCCTGCAGCCGCTGGCCGTGCGTGAGTGGAAAAGCCAGCCGAACCCGGGCCCGTACAAGCCATAGTGGCATACAGGCTCTTGCGTTGACCCATTCGTCAACGCGCAACGAAACCGCCTCATCGAGGCGGTTTTTTTATGGCCATGCCGTCCCACCTATCCCCTATCGGAAGCTGAAATGACCAGGTCCAGCCCTTCCATCTGTTTCGGTGACAGCTTTGGTGATTGAATATGCACCTCCTTGTCCCGCCCGGTTTCACCCCGGCGGATGACCACCTGACTTTTGGGCACGCCGAATGCCTTCGCAAGAAAGGCAATCACGGCGGCATTCGCCTGGCCATCCACAGGCGGGGCCGTCAGGTAGAGCTTGAACCGATCACCCAGCACTTCGCCCAACGCATTACGGCTGGCGCGCGGCTGCACCTTGATCCGCAGGATGAGCAGATCGCCCTGCCAGGAAAAACAGGCTGCCGCGGTTAGCTCAGCCGTCATATCCGAGCGGCCATACAAAGGGGCGGATACGATTCACGCTGATCTCATGAATCCGCACCGGCACGTGCTTCCAATGCACTCCAGCGATCAACCAACTGCTCCAGCTCATCGGTAATTTCAGCCACGCGCGCCAGCACCGGCTGCGTTTGCGAAGCGGGCAATTGATAGAAATCGGGCGCGCCCACCTGTTCAGTGAGTGCGGCCTGTTCCTGCTCCAACGCTTCAATTTTGGCCGGCAACGCCGCCAGTTCATGCTTTTCCTTGAAGCTGAGCGTCTCCTTTTTCGGCGCCATTTTCCCTGATGCGGCGTTAGCCACGGGTTTCGGCTGAGTGCTGTTGGCGGGCGCCTGACCGGATTTCGCGACCTGCGCCTGGGCCAACTCACGGGCGCGAATCGCCTGCCAATCCGCATAAACACCAACGACTTCGCGGACTTTGCCATCCCCTTCGAAGACCAGCAGGCTGGTCACCACATTATCAAGGAAGGCTCGATCGTGGCTGACCACGAGCAGGGTGCCGTCAAAATCGAGCAGCACCTGCTCCAGCACCTCCAGCGTTTCAAGATCCAGATCGTTGGTCGGTTCATCCAGTACCAGTAAATTGGCGGATTGGGCGAACAGTTTCGCCAACAACAGGCGATTGCGCTCACCACCGGAAAGCGCCGACACCTTGGTCCGCACGCGGTCCGGGGTGAACAGGAACTGTTGTAGATAGCCGATGCCGTGCACGTTCTGGCCATGCACGTCGATGCGGTCGCCCCCGTCGCAGAGGTTTTCCAGGGCCGTCCAATCCGGACGCAACTGAGCGCGATGTTGGTCGAAGTAGGCGACATCCAGTTGGGTACCGAGGCGCACCGTCCCCGAATCCGGCTGGAGTTGCCCCAGCATCAACTTGATCAGCGTACTCTTGCCGACCCCGTTGGGGCCGACCAGACCGATGCGATCCCCCCGCATGATGCGCAGGGAAAAGTCCCGCAGGATCGGCTTGCCCGCAAACGTCTTGCTGGCATGCTCGGCTTCCACCACGATCTTGCCGGAAGTCTTGGCGCTGGCGAGGCTCACCTCGACCTTGCCCTGCTTGCTCATCCGGGCCGAGCGCTCCTCGCGCAGGGCCTCCAGCC
This sequence comes from Halothiobacillus sp., assembly GCA_035531235.1. Classification (GTDB taxonomy): domain Bacteria; phylum Pseudomonadota; class Gammaproteobacteria; order Halothiobacillales; family Halothiobacillaceae; genus Halothiobacillus. Next base: position 13,043 of record DATKTJ010000047.1, read on the forward strand.
GTCGGACGCGTCCCTCGTTGCGGGTCCGGCGCGCCTTGACACCCTGACGAATCCAGACCTCTTCCTGGGCCAGGACCTTGTCGAATTCGGCGTTGTGAATCTGTTCGGCGTTCTCGCGCTCTTCCAGCCGCCGGAGGTAATTCTGATAATCGCCCGGCCAGGAAGTCAGCTGCCCCCGATCCAGTTCCAGAATGCGGTTCGCCAGGCTTTGCAGGAATGCCCGGTCGTGGGTGATGAAGATCACAGCACCGCGGAAATCACGAATCAACCCTTCCAGCCACTCGATACTGGCGATATCCAGATGGTTGGTGGGCTCGTCCAGCAACAGCACATCCGGCTCCTGCACCAGCGCCTGAGCCAGCAACACGCGTCGTTTGGCGCCGCCGGAAAGAGACTTCACCGAGGCATTCGGATCCAGATCCAGCCGGGTGATCACCTCGTCCAGACGCTGCGCGACCAGCCAGCCATTACGGGCATCAATCTGCTGCTGCAACCGAGACATCTCATCCATGACAGATTCGTCGCCCTGCCCCAATCGATCGATGCAGGCGTGGTATCCCGTCAGCACATCGTGCAGATCCCCCAGTCCCTCGGCGACGGTGGCATACACCGTATCCGTCGAATCCATTTGCGGATCCTGCTGCAAATAGGCCACACGGGCGCCGGCCTCAACCCGAACCTCCCCCTCGTCTGCGCGGTTTTCGCCGGCCAGAATTTTCAGGAAGGTGGACTTGCCCGTTCCATTACGACCAATCAGGGCGATACGCTCACCCGCCTCGACACTCAGGCCGACATGATCGAGCAGGACACGGGGACCGAGGGCAAAATGCAGACGTTCGACGGTTAACAGGGGCATGGCAATATCTGGCTGCTTTTACAAAAGGGGGAACATTGTAAGCGCCCAGACCGCTTTCGTGCGGCAAACATATCACCGCGTTTTCTGGTGTAGACTCAAGACAAAGACCGAAAATACCACAGGAAACCCGTCATGCTGCGATTTCGTCCCAATTTACACCCTGGGTATCTGGCCTTGCTTGCCGTGCCGATACTGGCGTTGATGGTCTGGTTGGCGCCCTCGATCGTGCCCGCAGCCAAAGCCGGGGGCTATCCATCCTTCCCGGCCGACACGACCTGGTTCAATGTCAGCCGTCCCCTGACGGAAAACGAGCTACAGGGTCGAGTGGTGCTGCTGGATTTTTTCACGCCCGGGTGTATCAACTGCATCCATATGATTCCGATCCAGCAAAAGCTGAAACAGAAATTCGGCGATGATCTGCTGGTGATCGGTGTCACCTCCCCCAAATTTTCCGCTTCTCAGGATGCCGCCAATATGGCGCCGTTCCTGCGCCGCTACGGTATCGACGAACCGGTCTTCATCGATGCAGGCATGTCCTGGTGGCAGCATTATGGTGTAGTCGCCTGGCCCACCCTGTTGCTGCTCGATCCCCATGGCAAGGTCATCCACAGCTTCGTGGGCGAGCGCAGCTATGAGCAGATGGCGGCGCCGATCGCTGCGGCCATTACCCAGGCCAAAACGGCCAATCAATTGACCCGTCCCATCCTGCCGCTCCAACCCCTTCCGCCCGACGAGCATGTCTTCGCCCTGCCCACCAAAGTGGCGATCCAGGGTAACGACATTGCGATCAGCGATACCGGACGCAATCAGATCCTGATCTACGATAAGGCCGGCAAGCGACTGGCCAGCATCGGCGCAGGGCATGCCGGGTTTGCCGATGGCAGCTACTCCCATGCCGAATTCAACCGTCCTCAAGGGCTGGCCTTTGCCGGCGAGACACTTTATGTGGCCGACACGGACAATCAGCGTATTCGGGCCATTGATCTGAAACATCATCGGGTCTCGACCGTCGCGGGCAATGGCCAGCGGATGCCCGGCATTACGGGTGCGCGCCACCCGCGCGACATCGCCCTCAACTCGCCCTGGGGACTGGCATATACCGATGATCAATTATTCATCGCAATGGCCGGGGATCATCAGATCTGGCGTTTCCTGCCCGCCAAGAATCAACTGGCGCCCTATGCCGGTTCCGGGCGTGAAGGGCTACGGGACGGTGCGCGGTTGAATGCGGATTTTGCCCAGTCCAGCGGGCTGGCCTATCACGCGGGCAATCTGTATGTCGCCGATCCAGAGTCCTCTTCGATACGCCAGATCAACCTCGGCACCGGCCTCGTGGTCACGCTCATCGGCAAGGGGCTGTTTAACTTCGGCAATCAGGATGGCCTGGCTAATCAGGCGCAACTCCAACACCCGCAGGGTCTGGCTTACCTCGACCATGCCTTGTACATCGCCGATACGTTCAACAATGCCATTCGCAAACTCGACCTGAATACGCTACAGGTCACCACGCTGACCCGACAACTTGCGCAACCCAACGGGCTGGCCGTCCTGGATGATCAGCACCTCTTGGTGGCCGACACCAATCACGACCGGATGGTCGCCGTCGACATCCGGACCGGAGCGATCACACCATGGCCCGCCAGTTCGTCGCCGTCCACAGTCCCGTCGAACCCGGCGGGCTCCTGACTGCAGGAAGCGAAACGGCCTTGACTGCACCGATCAACACCCCGCAGACTTGGGATATCTTCTGTCGCGTCATCGACAATTTTGGCGATATTGGCGTGAGCTGGCGGCTGGCACGCCTATTGACCGACGAACACGACAAGGCCGTGCGGCTCTGGGTGGATGACCTCTCGGCACTGTCCCGACTGGTGCCAGCGACCGACGTCACGGCGGAAATCCAAAAACGCCATGACATCGAAGTCTGCCGCTGGTCGACAGATTTTCCAGACGCCACCCCGGCCTCCGTGGTTATCGAAGCCTTCGGCTGCGCCCTGCCCGACCGCTATGTATCCGCCATGCCCGAGCACAGCCGAGTCTGGTTCAATCTGGAGTATTTCACCGCAGAGCCCTGGGCTGCGGGTTGTCACGGTCTATCCTCCCCCCAGCCCAATGGCATCGCCAAGATTTTCGCCTTTCCCGGCATCCAGCCCGGTACCGGCGGTTTATTGCGCGAAACCACGCTACTAACCGATCGCCAGGAATTCCTACAACAGCCCGCTGTACGGCTGACCTGGGCCGACCGGTGGCACATTCCCCTGCCAACCGAAGATTCCCTGGCGATCCTGCTGTTCGGCTACGAAAATGCGGCACTGAGCGGTTTGTTGAATGCACTGGCTGCCAGCCCAACCCCGATCACGGCCTATCTGCCCGAAGGCCGACCACTCAACGCCGCGCACACCGCCCTGAATGCCCCCGATCTCGCGCCGGGCGCCGTCCATCATCAAGGCGCATTGACCCTGCATGTATTGCCCTTCTTGCCGCAAATTGAATTCGACCGACTGCTTTGGCTCTGCGATATCAATTTCGTCCGCGGAGAGGATTCGCTGGCGCGGGCGATCTGGGCCGGGAAACCGCTGATCTGGCAGATCTACCCCACGGAGGACAAGGCCCACTGGACGAAGCTGGATGCCCTGTTGGTGGAATTCGGCCGCACACTCGGCCAGAGTGCTTTACAGGCTTGGCAGCAGCTAAACCGAGACTGGAATGCGCAAATTTTCATACCTGCACACTGGAATGCGGTGATCGCCGCCCTGCCCGAATTACGTGCGCAGGCCGAGCTACAAATGAGGCATCTGTCCGAAGGAGAAGAACTGGCCCAGTGGCTAGTCAAAACCGCCGAACAGCGGTTACAATGCGCCACCATTTAATCTAAGGTCTGGTTTTTCAGGCCAAAATCCTCCTGAACCGGGTACGCACATGAAAACCGCACAAGAATTTCGCGCTGGCAACGTCATTATGGTCGGCAAAGATCCCATGGTCATTTTGAAGGCCGAATTCAATAAATCCGGCCGCAACTCGGCCGTCGTCAAGATGAAGATGAAAAACCTGTTGACCGGATCGAGCACCGAATCCGTCTTCAAGGCCGACGACAAGTTCGACCAGGTCATTCTGGACAAGAAAGAGTGCACCTACAGCTACTTCGCCGATCCGCTGTATGTCTTCATGGATTCTGAATTCAATTCCTACGAAATCGAAGCGGAAAACATGGGCGATACCATCAACTACATTGCTGATGGCATGACCGATCCTTGCGAAGTCGTGTTCTATAACGACAAACCCATTTCCGTCGAACTGCCGACGATCATCGTTCGCGAAATTGCCTACACCGAACCGGCTGCACGGGGTGATACCTCTGGCAAGGTCATGAAAACTGCCACGCTGACCAACGGTTTCGAGCTGCAGGTCGCTTCCTTCATCGAAATTGGTGAAAACATCGAAATCGATACGCGTACCGGCGAATTCCGCAAACGCGCGAACTGATCGCTTGCCGCCGTCCTGCGGGCTAAGTGCAGGTCGATCGGTAAAAAACCGCGCCAGAAATTGGCGCGGTTTTTTTATGGCTGGCCGCTTCATGAACTGGCGTTATATTTGCTATGTCTTAGTGAAGGCAACTAACTCCCTTGTGCCTGAAGGAGCCTTTCGTTATGCAAGAACCCCCCGATCTGCGCGATTCCGATATCGTTCTGCTTTCCATTCTCGCCCGGGAAACCAATTTGAGCCGCTTTTTCACCATGGCTGCGAACGCAGCAGCCAAGGTAGTCGGCGCCGATGGCGCGGGCCTGATCCTGCCCGAAGGCAATGGGCACCGCCTTAAATACCGTTTTTTTCAAGGACTTCCGCCCCAATTTGTCGCACTGTCCCAGCACGCTTTTTCCCGCGACACGGGCGTTGCTGGCGCAGCGCTCGCACAAAATCATCCCCTGTTTATTGAAGACTATCCCAGCAGTGATCTGGCTCTCCCTCAATTCATCGAATCCGGGCTCAAGGCGAGTCTCAGCATTCCGATCCACATTTCAGATCAAATTGAAGCAGTGCTTGCACTATCTTGGTTCAAACCAGTGCTCGAACCCCTCTCGATGCGGCAACTGAGCCTCGCGACACTATTCGCCGATTTTATCGGGACCGCCCTCTATCGGGACAAGATCGAAAATCACCTCAATCAACTGGCACACAGTGATCCACTGACCGGTCTGCCCAACCGGGCAGGTTTCTACCAGTTGATGGACAAGACCGTCATTCGCGCACAGACAGGCGACCGCAATACCGCGTTGGTCATCATCGATATCGACAATTTCAAGACCGTCAACGATACCCTCGGCCACGAATTTGGCGATCGTCTACTGCTGGAGATCAGCAATCGCCTGCGGGAAGTGTTGAGCCCCGAAGATCATATTGCCCGGCTGGGTGGGGACGAAATCGCGATTCTGGTCGAATCGGCCCGAAATCTGAAGGATTTGCAGAACATCATCCGTCGAATATCTCAGGCGCTCTATCTCAAAATCGGTAAAGATGGCGAATATGTGCGGATCTCGAGCAGCGTCGGGGTATGCGAGATTCACCCCAAGGAATCGCGCAACCAGAACGCGCTGATGTGTGCGGCGGACTCAGCCATGTATCAGGCCAAGCGGGCGGGCGGCAATTGTGCGGTCTTCGCCCCATCATTACTGCCTGTCGACCCCGATATCTAGGAAAACACACCCTGCCCTGCGCGAAGGAAGCGCGCAAACCCACACCCCTCCCAACTTTCGCCCGCTCATCATGGTTGTGCCCGACACGACATTCACCGGATAATCCCTGAAGCAGCTTCGGCACAGATCACGCGCTGCGCACCAACTCAATCAAACCGTGAAGGAAACATGACGGAAACAGCCGACATCGCCCCCGGTTTCATCCTGCTGCAAGGCAATAAGCTCGAATCCCTGAGACAAGTCGTGACTGGATGGCTCAAGGCCTACCCCCTCAAGCCCCTGGAATCGGAAACTATTCTGGTGCAAAGCAACGGCATGGCTCAATGGTTACGACTGGGCTTGGCGCAGGAACGCCATTCGACCGGCGGCGGTCTTGGTATCGCCACGGCCCTGGAGATGATTCTGCCCGCCCGCCTGCAATGGCAGTGCTACCGCACGGTACTGGGTTCAGAACGCGTACCGGCGGACTCTCCCCTGGACAAGAGTCAGCTGGTCTGGCGCCTGATGCGCCTGTTACCGAAACTCTGGGAACAGAGCGCCTTCAAGGATTTGCGATATTACATCCTGACCGATGGCCAACCGGATGAGCGGCGCCTGTATCAACTGGCCCTGCGCATCGCCGACCAGCTGGATCAGTACCAGGTATACCGTGCGGACTGGCTGCTGCACTGGCAGACCGGCAATAACGACCTGCCATCCGGTCAACTCCCTCTCGACCTCGAACAGCACTGGCAACCCATACTCTGGCGCGCGCTCGTCAATGATGTGCGGGGGCGATCCCCCGAATCGGCCCCGGATCATGCCCCGGACCCCGCCTACCCTGCGGGTCGATCCGGACTGCATCAAGCCTTCCGCGCGGCCGCGGCTCAACGCGACGACCGGCCCGAAGGTTTACCCCGCCGGATCATCGTATTCGGCCTATCGACACTGGCACCGCAGATTCTGGAAATACTCGCGACAGTCGCGCGGTGGTCCCAGGTCATCGTCTGCCTGCAAAACCCCTGTCAGCATTACTGGGGCGACATGATCGATGGGCATCAGCAATTCCCCCCGCCGTCGCGCCGCCTCCAGAACCGATCACCCCGGATCGATGAGGCGACCGCCGACCCGCGAGAACAGGCACACCCGCTGCTTGCGGCCTGGGGCCGCCAGGGCCGGGATCTGATGCGCATGCTGGACACCTTCGACGACAGCGCGCGTTTTGAGAAAAATTTCGCCCAGAACCAACTGGCCATCGACCTGTTCGAGTCGCCGTGCGCCGACATCCCCGAACCGACGGTCCTGGCCTGCATCCAGGAAGACATGCTTGAAGCCCGCTCACCGGACGAACTGCACGCACTTTCCCGGTGGCTTGATCCCGAACATGATCGGTCTATTCGCTTCCATTCTGCTCACAGCCCACTGCGCGAAGTCGAGATCCTGCACGATCAATTGCTGGCCGCCTTTGATGCCGACCGCAGTCTCAACCCGAACGACTTGATCGTCATGGTGCCCGACATGACCGTCTATGCACCGGCCATCACCGCGATTTTCGGCCGACTGGACCGCGACGACCCGCGTTACATTCCGTTCGCCATCTCGGATCAAACCAATGGCGCACGGGCACCGATCATTGTCACCCTCGAAAAACTCCTGCAGCTTCCCCGATCGCGGCTGGGCCGTAGCGAGGTTCTCGATCTGCTCGGCAACCCCTTGCTGCGCGCCCGGTTCGACATCGCTGACGCAGATCTGCCGATCATCCAGGAGTGGATCGACCTATCGGGCATTCGCTGGGGGCTCAATGCCCATCACCGGGAGCACTTCGGGCTACCCCAAGGACTGGAGCAAAACAGCTGGCTGTTTGGGCTGAACCGACTGCTGCTTGGCTATCTGAACGGAGATTCAACGCATATCTGGCAAGGAATCGAACCCTATGCCGGCATCGATGGCTCGGGCGCAAGCATACTGGGTGGTCTGGCCGACCTGGTCGAACGATTGACCCGCTATACCGAAGCCCTGCAGAACGACCGCACCCCGGAAGAATGGGCGGAACTGCTGAAGGCGCTGATGGATGATTTCCTGATTGATCCAGATGCCCTGAATGCCCAGAAAGACGACTATCTGGCCAGCACTGACTGGGAAGTTGACCTGGAGTGGCGGACCCGGTTGCTGACCGCACTGGATCAATGGCTGATCGATTGTCGATCTGCCGATTTCACCCACCCGATTACCATCGAAACCGTGCAGTCGGCCTGGCTGGAACGCCTTGAACCGCATCGTCTACAGCAGCGTTTCCTGGTTGGCGGCGTGAATTTCGCTACCCTGATGCCGATGCGCACCATCCCCTATCGACAGATCTATCTGCTCGGCATGGACGATGCCAATTACCCCCGCCGTCAGCCCGGTAGCGACTTCGACCTGATGGCCGCACGTTACCGTCCTGGTGACCGTTCGCGGCGCGAGGACGACCGTTACCTATTTCTCGAAGCCCTGCTCGCCGCCCGAGAGCGGCTGACCATCAGCTGGGTCGGTCGGGATATTCGCAAAAATACCAAACGGCCGGCATCAGTCCTCGTCAATCAACTGGCTGACTACATCGATCAATTCTGGCACACGGAGGGAACCGCCAAACCCACGGATCGGCTCACCACTGAACATCCGCTCCACCCGTTCAGCCACCGGTACTTTTCGGATGAAGAACCGGGGCTGTTCACCTACGCCGCGGATTGGCAATCGATACACGCCTCCCCCACTGATGCAGAAAGCCTGAATAAAGACTCGGAACCTGATCGATTACCCGAGTGGCGGCCCGATACCCCGCTCGACATCGAAGCCTTGAGCCGCTTTCTGCGCCACCCTGCGCACACGCTGTGGCGGGCGCGTTTCAACACGACGCTACCCCGCCCAGAAGAAACCCCAGCCGACCACGAACCCTTCCGTCTCGACGGACTGGATCTCTGGCACATCAAGAACCAGATCAATGACGGCGTCCGCTTGCACATGGCGAGGTCTCCCGCCTCCTACGTCGATGCGACGCCCCCGCTGGCAGACTGGATCCGACAGGAACTACACCGATGCCAACTGGGCGGACAATTCCCGCTGGTTGGCACCAATATCGATGCAACCCTCGTTGATCCACTCATCGTGCAATGGCAGGCCTGGCTCGAACTACGGCAGCACTACACACAGCATGACAGCCACACCCCGGTTCTGAAAATTCAGGGCCAGCAGGGCATCCGGCTGGAAGATCAACTGAGGGACGTCCATATCGACGACGCGGGGCAGCACGCTCGAATCTGCTTTCTAGCCGGTCGACTACACAAGGGGAATACCCTGGATTGGCACAAACTGGTGCTCGAATGGCCCCGCCACCTCATGGCCCAAATCCCCGGCCTTCCTGTGCACAGCCACCTGGTCAGCGAAACCGGTGTGCTCACCCTCAACCCCGTAGACCCAGCCCTAGCCCATGACCTGCTGGCAGACATGCTGGATGCCTGGCATGACGCCGTGCAACGACCCTTTCCGCTTGCCTGCAAGACCGCCTTCACCTGGCTGAATAGCCGCGAGGAAGAAAAGCGCCACAAACAAGCCGCCCTGGCTTTCGATGGCAGCAATCAACAGACGGGAGAACGCGAAAGCGATCCTCTCCTGGCGCGACTCTGGCCGGATTACGCCCATTTCGTAACCACACGAACCGAGCGCGGAGAAGACTTTACCATGCTCGCCGAGCGCCTCTATGCTCCACTCAAGGCGTCACTCGGTGACCAGGAAACATCGTAAGGGGAGATCTGACCGGACGAAAAAAACCGCCTGAACAAATCAGGCGGTTTTCTTGAGACACAAACAGCTGAGTAAACAGGGGCAGAATGCATCCGCCCCAATCAGCCAGTTCCGGGATTACTTGCCGTAAGCGAGATCCGCGCGGCGATTCTTCGCCCAGGCCGCTTCGGTATTACCTTCCACAGCCGGACGCTCTTCACCGTAGCTCACCACATCGACCTGGCTTGGTGTAACGCCATCAGCCATCAGGATGTCACGAACGGCGGTCGCACGCTTCTCGCCCAGGGCGATGTTGTACTCACGGCTACCGCGATTATCGGTATTGCCTTCAACAAGCACGTGGCGCTTGGCATTCTCTTTCAGGAATGCGGCATTCTGCTGAAGCATCGGACGATAAGACGAGTCGACATTGTACTTGTCGAAACCGAAGTAGACAGTCGCTGCCGCACCCTTCGGGGCCGCAGAGTACAACATGGCCTCATTCATGTCAGAGCCGTTCATGCCCGACGTATTGGAACCTGCGTTGGTGGCACCACTTTCAGCCCCTACCGGCTTGGTGGGGGTTGAACTACAAGCGGCCAGTGACAAAGCCAGAATACCCAAAGATGCAACGGTTAAAGCGCGCATGGAAACAAACCCCACTCAAAAAATAAAAAACCAACACCACAAACAAAATTGATGAATTTCGCAACCAATTTAGCATAAATTCATAATTTTCATCCGCCTCTCTGAGACGATTTTTATCAAAAACACAACACTCGCTGGATTAGTGATACATCATCCATTTTCCGCAAGATCACTTGACATCGAGGGTGGTTTTCTGGAAACTTCGCTCCCTTCGCGGAGGGTTGGCAGAGCGGTTGAATGCACCGGTCTTGAAAACCGGCAAGGGTTAATCCCCTTCCAGGGTTCGAATCCCTGATCCTCCGCCACAAAATCAGATAAGCCCATGTTTTTGCATGGGTTTTTTTGTTACTATATTTCATACCCAACTTAGAGCCCATCATAGTAAAAATGCTTGGGTGTTTCGGCTTGTTACAGATAACGGCATGAATTGGCGTTCACCTGCTTGGGCGCAACCGCGCACCCCAAACAGTCATGCGCCCTCATCCTGTAAGCAAACACCCAAAGTTTCGGTCTGCTCAGGTGTCCGCTTGGCGTGCATACAAGACGGAGGGATTCTTGTACTTGCCATGGCGGGCCGGGGGATTCAGTGATCCCTGTCGGGCGGTTAGATAGTCCCGCTCATCCGAAGGTTAAAAATCAATCAAATCTACCCGCAAGATGTTTGATATATTCAGGCGCAAATCAGCTAGTCTATGCAGCAATGAGTATATCTAGGCTTTGCTCGTACGCGTAAACGGCGCAAAATCTTGCAAGATCAAACATGAACCCCGAGGTAAAATATGCCCGAAAAATCGAAAAATGATGGACTCAGGATTGCGCTCCCTGAAAAAAAATATTTTCCATTAGATGAAATAGCTGAAAGATGGTCTCAATTGTCTGATACGAAAATCGATACTGTCCGTTTGATGCAACTCGGTATGGAAGGGGAGTTGATCATGTGCGTCTTAGCCGATGCATGGCTTGTCGATAAATCCCCACCCCCTACCCGAGATCCGTTAGATGGCCTGGTTGAACTTTACCCGCAAACGATTAAAGATTTGACCTTCAAAGAAAGTGTAGAAGTTAATTGGATTAAATCCTGTCAAGGCCACTCTCAATGCGATATAGGCACCTTGAGCCACCAGAGATCCAGTAGTTTATCTGGCCAGAAGCTTTGGAAGGATGATGAAGGGTCGCCCGATTTGTTTCTGCCATTAATCCATAGAAAAGATTTGCTGATAAGCCGTGCCGAACTCAATAGGTACGAACAAGAAAACACGGTGCAAGAATCAGCTTTTGCCGTAGATGCTCTAAAACAGAATAGCGAAGAAACGGAAAATCAACGGCTAAAACGAACATTGGCGGCATTAGTACTGGGTCTGGCTCAACAGTCGAAATATAAAACAGGCGACAAGCCGAACATTAGCCAACTCGTGGAGTTAGCACAGGAAGGCGTAACCGACAAGAACGGGTTAATAAAATATGGCTATGGAAAAAACACATTGAAAAACGCGATTGATGCCGCGCTTAAGTTTGCAAAAACTGAATTAGAATAACAAGATGATCGAATTGGTCTTCCAACTGGAGATTGTCTTTTCCAGTTAGAACACCGAAATATCACTATTCGCTTGAATACGTGAACTGCTGCAATTCGCGGCATTCGCCAAAACGAATGAGGATATTTTCATGCTTCGACAAAACTACACCACCGCACAACCAGCACATCTGCCACAGCCGACCCTTTGTGCATTTGCCCAACTGGCTGAGCTAGAACCCACTCTAACCAATGGCCTTGATCCCCTTGATGGAATAGCTTCCCCAACCGTCTGGCTGCTCGCAAGACACCTCCCGCTTGCCTCGCTTATTTGGGCAAATAAAACGTCCAAAAATGTAACCAGTATTTGTATCCCTGCCGCTCAACCCATTGTGGTTTTATCTCATCCATCAGGATCTGATACCCATCGAGCAGAGGATTAAATCATGAATGCAATCCCAGAAATCTTAATTGCCCGAGCCCAATTTTCAATCATTAGCGAATCCACCCATCTCGAATATAACTCAGCGTTCCTCCGATTGGATGGCAAACATTGGCGTGAATATGCAGAGGAACACAAGCTCTCAAAACGGTCGGCATCGGTTCTGCGTGCCGCTTGGCGTCGATCAATCGCAGAGAAAATACTGTGGACAGTCGACACGGCTGAAAACGTGGATACTGCCCAAGCAAGGCAAAAGCACGAAGAAGCCGCAAAAAGTTTGTCGTTAGAGCTTGTCTCTGATCTCGCATTACCCGCCTATCAAGCGCCGGCGGGTACGCAACGACCAGGCCAGAAAAGCAAGCGAAAAAGTCTTAAAGGTCTCCCCGACGATTGGCGCGACCTAATGCTTGAAAGCGTCAAAATTGAAGACCAGTCACCACTACTGGTCATGACGCTCACGGGCTGCCGACCTGCAGAGCTCAAAAAGGGGGTTCAGGTAATCGCATCAGATCATTTGCTCGCTTTCATTATTCAAGGTGCGAAAGTTAAAGAGAATGCGGGTCAGCCGCAGCGAGCCATAGCCATTGATCCGAAAAGCGTTTTATCAAGAAACCACGCGCTGATTAATAAGCTATTTCAATCCCAACCAACCGTCCGCATTGATGATGACCAGCGTTTTCAGAAACGCATTTATCGAATTGCCAAAAAATTGGGGTTTAAACAGGTGTCTTGCTACGCATTGAGGCACCAGCTTGCTGCTGATCTGAAATCGAACAAAAACACTAGAACCGAGATTGCGCTGTCGTTAGGGCATCAATCTGAGCGAACACAGCGATTTTACGGCAATCATAAGCAAGGCAATAAAGGCGGACTGGTAATAGAGGTTCATGCGCACGCTGCGATTCCCCCAAGGCCCCAAGCAAAGCAATCTTTTGATCAAATGCGAGGATCAGCCGGTGAATCGGCTCCAGCATCGGCGATGCAATCAACATTGATACCGACCACTGTGATGCCTGATCTCAAATCAACCCAAAGCAAGGAAATATCAAAGCCGTCAGGTCATGAGATATGGCGCTGATTTACCGGTAGACTGATCGCCAATTTCCGCGATAAAAAGAACCCCCATGTTTGAACAAGCCTTTCGCAATATTGACAACGTGCTCTGGAAAGAAGCAGGTTGCACCACCGAGCTGGATTACACCGAGCAAACCTCATGGCTGTTGTTCCTGAAGTATCTGGATAGTCTTGAGCAGGACAAGTCGGTCGAAGCCCAGCTTGAAGGCAAAACCTATACCCCGATACTGGATGAACCCTACCGATGGGGCGTCTGGGCCGCGCCTAAGGATGCCAACGGAGTGCTCGATCACAATAGCGCGATGACGGGTGATGACCTGCGTGATTTTGTTGACCGCAAGCTGTTCCCCTACCTGCACGGCTTCAAGCAACGTGCGGCGGGGCCGAACACCATCGAATACAAAATCGGTGAGATTTTTGGTGAAATCAAAAACAGGATTCACAGTGGCTACAATCTACGTGAAATCATCGACCACATCGATGAACTGCGCTTCGGCTCACAAACCGAAAAGCACGAGCTCTCTCACCTGTACGAAGCCAAAATCAAAAACATGGGCAATGCCGGGCGCAATGGCGGCGAGTATTACACCCCGCGCCCGTTGATCCGTGCCATGGTGCGCGTGGTGGCCCCCCAAATCGGCGAGCGCATTTACGACGGTGCAGTGGGCAGTGCCGGTTTCCTGTGTGAAGCCTTCGACTACCTCCAAAACCAGCCGAACCTCACCACGGCGAATATCAAAACCCTGCAAGAACGTACCTTCTACGGCAAGGAAAAGAAATCCCTCGCCTACGTCATCGCCATCATGAACATGATTTTGCATGGCATCGAAGCGCCGAATATCGTCCATACCAACACCTTGGCCGAAAACCTCGCCGACGTACAGGACAAGGACCGGTACGAAGTCATCCTCGCCAATCCGCCCTTCGGCGGCAAAGAGCGCAAGGAGGTCCAGCAGAACTTTCCCATCCGCACCGGCGAGACGGCGTTCCTCTTCCTCCAGCATTTCATCAAGATGCTCCGGGCCGGTGGACGGGCGGGCGTAGTCATCAAGAA
>DATKTJ010000048.1:0-52212 GCA_035531235.1 Halothiobacillus sp.
TCAGGAGATGGTACATGAGCGATGAAAAGCGAACACATTACGATGGCCCGGCGGGAGGCTGGGGGTCCATTCAGTCGGTGACTCGGATGTTCACTCAGGACGACCTCCCGCGCCTCAGTACATTCAACGCCTTGCTTCGGATCAACAAGCCGGGTGGGTTCGCCTGTACCAGCTGTGCATGGATCAAGCCCAAACACCCTCATGCGGCCGAGTTCTGCGAGAACGGCGCCAAGGCGACGGCCTGGGATCTCACCACGGCGCGTGTTGAAGCCGAGTTTTTTGCACAACATACGGTTCAGGAGCTGTCGACCTGGTCGGATTACGAACTAGAAAAGGCCGGCAGACTGACACAACCCATGCGCTACGATACGGAAACGGACCATTACGTACCGGTCACATGGGCGAGTGCATTTGCGGATATCGGCCAGCAATTGACCGACATGGATCCCAAATCTGTGATTTTCTACGCCAGTGGTAAGGCTTCTCTGGAAACCAGCTACATGTATTCCCTCTGGGCCAGGCTGCTGGGTAGTCAGAACCTGCCCGACAGTTCGAACATGTGTCATGAGTCCACGAGCGTTGGGTTGACCCAGTCGCTCGGTGTGCCGGTCGGCACCTGCCTGCTGGAAGATTTCGAGCACTGCGATGCGATTTTCATCTTTGGCCAGAACACCGGCGTGAACAGTCCCCGCATGTTGCGCACGTTGCAGCAGGCCCGAATGCGCGGGGCCGCCATTGTTACCTTCAATCCGATTCGCGAACGGGGTCTGGAGTTCTTCACCGATCCACAAAGTGTCGGGCAAATGCTGACCGGGGCGAAGCCACCGATTTCCAGCCAGTATCACCAGCTTCAGGCGGGCGGGGACATCGCGGCGATGACCGGGATGGCCAAGTTTCTGTTCGAGGCAGAGGATCAGGGGCGGCCGGTGATCGATCGGGCATTCATTGCCGAACACACGCAGGGCTTTGATGCGTTCGAATCCTTCGTGCGCCATGCCGACTGGGATGAACTGCTTGCCGAAAGCGGTTTGAGCAAGACGGACCTGCAATCGGCCGCCGACGTCTATATGAACGCCAAGGCCACGATTGGCGTTTACGGGATGGGACTGACCCAGCATCGTCATGGTGTGTCCAATGTGCATATGTTCTGCAATTTTCTGATGATGCGCGGGAATATCGGCCGTCCGGGTGCCGGCGCCTGTCCGGTGCGCGGCCATTCGAACGTTCAGGGCCAGCGCACCGTCGGCATGACGGAAAAACCCGAATTGGCACCGTTGGACAAGCTGGCCGAGTTGTATGATTTTGAACCGCCGCGCGAAAAAGGCTGGGATACGGTTGAGAGTTGTTCCGCCATTCTTGATGGGCGGGCACAGGGGTTCATCGGCTTGGGCGGGAATCTGGCGCGCGCCGTGCCGGATACTGATCGGATGGAGCCAGCCTGGCGGAATTTGGGCCTGACCGTCAATATCGCCACCAAGCTCAATCGGACACATCTGCTGCCGGGGAAAACCAGCTATCTGTTGCCTTGCCTGGTGCGTATGGAACGGGATCAACAGGCCAGTGGTGCGCAGACCGTGACGATTGAGGACAGCATGAGCATGATTCATGGATCGGTTGGGGATATTGCGCCGGCGAGCCCGGATCTGTTGTCCGAAGCTGCCATTGTCGCAGGCATGGCCAAGGCGACGCTTGGCGCGCGCGCCAAACCCGACTGGGATGCCTGGGTGGGTGATTACGGTCTGATTCGGGACGCCATTCAGGAAACCTATCCGGAATTTTTCCCGGATTTCAATCAGCATCTTTTGGATGCTGGCGGTTTCTACAAGGGCAACGCCGCTCATGAACGTCAATGGCATACCAAAAGTGGCAAAGCCGAGTTTCTGGTCCCGCCGAGTCTTAATGCCACTGGGTTTTCGAAGGAACCGGGACGATTCCGTCTGCTTACCCTACGCAGCAATGATCAGTTCAATACCACGATTTATGGCTTTGAAGATCGTTTCCGCGATGTCATGGGTACCCGGATGGTCGTGTTGATGAATTCCGAGGATATCCAGGATCAGCAATTGACGGAGGGTGCGACAATCACCCTGGAAAGCGATGATGTGGATCAGATCGCACGGAGCATATCCGGGCTTGAGGTGCGCCGGTTCAATATCCCGCGTGGCTGCATTGCGGGGTATTTTCCGGAGTTGAATCCGTTGATCTCGTTGACGCATCATGCGCTTGAGAGCAATGTGCCTGCCGCGAAGTCGGTTCCGGTTCGGATTCGCGCGTGACCCTGTGTCCCGAAATTCGATGACGTTCGGGTTATCGGGTGTCTCTGATCTGCAGCCGGGGAATGATTGAACGTGATTTCCTGCACTTCGCTGGATCGAGTCATGAACGGGTGGAAAAGCACTGGTTGCGGATATCCTGCTGCCGGTAACTATTTCTGCTTCGACATCAATGATCACCCACCGTGCTATAGCCGTTGATCTGACCATGTTGACGCTGGCACGGCGGGAATCGATACGGCTGATTCACGATCCGTATGGCACCATGGTGCTTGATGCCGTGCATCCGTTGGGTTTCGATCAGGATGCCGACGTTTTGAATCGTTTCCAACCACGGACAGTGCGCGGCGTGTTTGCCGCAGCCGGATAACTCGCAAAATGCCCGATCATTCCCCGACAAAATTCTACGGTTCTTCCCTGTTGCTTGATGAAGCCATCGAGATCATCCGGGCTCGGATAACACCCTTGCAATCGTGTGAATCCGTACCCTTGACGATGGCTGCCGGCCGCATTCTGGCCGATCAGGTTGTCGCCACACGCCAGGTACCTGCCGAACCCCGTTCGGCGATGGACGGCTATGCATTGCGCGGTACGGATCTGTCCCAGATGAGGGCTACCGGCCTACCGGTTTGCGGGACTGCGCATGCCGGACATCCCTTTCGCGGATTCGTCCAAGCGGGATGCTGTATCCGGATCATGACCGGTGCGGTTGTTCCCGCCGAGGTGGATACGGTGGTCTTGCAGGAGGATACCGAAACGGGCGATCACGGGGTTCGATTGGTCGATGGCCGTTATCACGCCGGTAAAAATGTTCGTCAGCCGGGTGAGGACATCGCCTTTGGTCAAATCCTCTTTGAGGCGGGTCGTCGTTTGCGCGCCGCCGATGTCGGTGTGCTGGCCTCGCTGGGTACGGCGACGGTTTCGGTTCAGCGTCGATTGCGGGTCGCATTGTTTACGACGGGTGATGAGTTGCGGCCGGTGGGTACGGACTTGGTGTCCGGTCAGATTCATGACAGCAATCGCTACACGCTGACAGCCCTGCTGGCGCGGGATGACTGCGAATTGATCGATTTGGGGATCATTCCGGATGATCTGGAGCAGACCCGATACGCCTTGCGTCAGGCGGCAAGCGTCGCTGATATCGCGCTGAGTACGGCCGGAGTTTCCGTCGGCGATGCCGATCTCGTCAAGGAAGCAGTGGGCTCCTTGGGTGAGGTGGAGTTATGGGGGGTGGCACTCAAGATGGGGCGCCCGCTCGTGTTCGGCCACATCGGTCAATGCTGGTTTTTTGGCCTGGCTGGCAATCCGGTTTCGGCCATGATCAACTACCTGGAAATCGTGCGGCCAATCATCCTGCATCTGGCGGGGGCTGCGCAGATTCGGGCTTTTCGCTACCAGGTGATGCTGGGGGAATCCTTGCCGCTGAACGCCTTCCGGGAAGAATACCGGCGGGCGGTACTGCGGGTTGATCCGGATGGTGTTCAGCGCGTGTACAGCGTTCCCCATCAAGGATCAGCGGTTTTGACGTCCATGAGTCGGGCAGATTGCCTGATCGTGGTGCCCCGGGGTGAGACAACGCTCGAACGGGACCAACGCGTCTGGGTGGAGCCGATCGATTTTTAGTCGATATCCGGAAGGCCTTCGGGAAAATGATTCAACGAATCTATCTCAGCGGTGTGATTAGAGCCATCGGGTCCCGCGGTCAGAGGATTTCTGTGGAATCGTCCGAACTCGTCTTGACGGGGATACCCATCACGCGGTCGCGACCTTCACTCTTTGCCATCAGGAGGGCATCGTCTGACCGGCGCAGCAAGGTGTCAGGCGAATCATTGATGCCAACACAGGCAACGCCCAGCGAGATCGTCAGACCACCCAGATTTCGCCCGCTTTCTGCCAGTCGTAGTCGAGCAGCAGAAATCTTCTGGCGTAAATGTTGGGCCACAATCAGGCCGCCCTCATAGCGTGTGTCGGGCAGGAGGATTGCGAATTCCTCACCACCGAAGCGGATCACTGTATCCTGGCCCTTGATGTTGGACATGAGGGTCCGTGCGACAAATCGAAGTATTTTGTCCCCCACCAGATGACCATAGCTGTCGTTGATCCGTTTGAAATGATCGATATCCGCCAGGATCAGACAAAACTCGGTTTTGGTCTGGATGAACTCGTTGATCTTTTGCTGGATCAGGTCGTTCAGGCCCCGGCGGTTCGGCAGGCCGGTCAAGGGATCGGTTCGTGCATCGCGGCGCGCCGCCTCGAGTTCTTCCTTGAGTTTGGTGATCTGGTCGCCCGCGTTGGTCAGACGATCCGATGTTTCCTGGGAGCTGCGTTCAACCGTTCGGGAATCTTCGATGAGTTCCGCTGTCAGCATGCGCAGATCCTGAACGGAATCCGAACGGTCGATCTTGCGTGCGAAATCACCCAAGGAAACCGCATAGTTGGAAAATTCGTTACCCGTACTGAGCATTTGCATCATGACGTTACGAATGATGCGGAGCAGGGTGTTCTGCGCCTTGCTCATTTCCTTGATCGCGCCGTTGAGAAGATGGGTGTCGAAAATCTCCTGGGCCCGATCTGAAGTCAAGCCATCCGGACTGTTGATGGCATCGTCCAGATCCTTGTTGAGACTGGCGTCACGCTTGAGAGCCCGTTCATACAATAGCGTGAAAAAGATCGGATTCGGCGGCAGGTTGAGGCTGTTCAGCTCGACAAGTATCAGTCGAAGTATCTCCTGAGACTGAGCATGATCATGCGTATAGTCGAACATTCCTTGAAATTTCCTTTATGAGCAGTCAGCCAGCACTTGAGGGATGGATGAGGGTCATTCGTCGTGGTAAAGCTCGAGCAGTTCGCGCTCGATAAGTTGTTCATTGGCGAGATTGGCCGTCAGTAATTGACGTAACTCAATCAAATCATCAAGTTCGATTTTTTGCCAGGCAGCCCCGATGCACTTGGCACGGACACGTATAACAGTAACGTCTAATTCTATCAAAGGAATCAATTCGGGGTCAGATAATATCTGTACGTGGGCGTGTTGATCCAGCCACGAGGGATCAGGCGCCGGATTGGTGCACTCGACCAACACGCCCTTCAGCGAGATATCCCGAATCCAGACCGGGTACGTTTCCGCGCCAATTCTTAGCCTGGCGGGGAGTGATAACGGTTGTCTGGTATGGTGACGATGTTCTTGCATGAGATTTCCTGTCAGCGAAGTTTCCCGGCGTCCGTACAAGGCTGAGTACAAAGTATTTACTATAGATTGGAATGTGAAGGGTTTGTATCGTTCTGTCAAACAATTAGAGCGAAGTCCGGATTCATTCTGTCAGGAACTCCTGATCAACGCCTGCGAGCTCCGAGTTGGCGAACCAATAAGCGCCTCAACCAATTGTTATCGGTCAAACCGCGTCGTTCCGGCTACGACGGAGTCAGTCCGTGGTTCCTTGAGTTTATTTGAATATATGAGAGACGTTTGTGTGAATTCCCCGTCCGATAAACGGCTTCTGGAGCCTGCCCAGCTGGATACGGCTGGACAAGGCGATGCCTACTGTGACCGGTTTGGCGATATCTATTTCTCCAGAGCAGGTGGGTTTGAGGAGAAATACCATGTATTCGTGGCGGGTAATGGTCTTCCGGATCGTTTTGCATCTGGTACGGTAACCCGGGTACTTGAACTCGGTTTCGGCACGGGCTTGAGTTTCCTCGTGACGGCGCAAGCGCTGCTACAGGTACCGAATCCGAATCACGCTGTGCCCGAGTTGCACTTCATCTCGATCGAAAAACATCCTTTGCCTCGTGAGGACATGCTTCAACTGGTGTCCCCTTGGCCGAAGCTCCGCGCCCTTGCTGAGGAACTGGCCGATCAGTGGCCGGATCTGGTGCCGGGATTTCACCGGCGCAATCTCGCGGGGGGGCGGATTGCTCTGACCCTGGTATTTGGCGACATTGCAGAGGTGCTGCCGCAAATCGAAGGCCCCTTTGATGCATTCTTTCTGGATGGCTTCAGCCCGCGTCTCAATATGGACATGTGGTCGGATTCCGTGTTCCGGCATTTATCCCGACTTAGTGCTCCAGGGGCACATGTTGCCACTTATACCTGCGCCCGATCAGTTGCCGATGGATTGGCCGCCGTCGGTTTCCAGATGAGTCGTCAGCCGGGTTACGGCGCCAAAAAACACATATTGACCGGGGTGCTGAGCCCTTCGCCTGCTCAGGAGATTGCGCACCGGCCATCCTGGGATCGGCGATTGCCCGTGGTGGTGATTGGCGCAGGCGTTGCGGGTCTGACGACGGCGCGCGCATTGGCGCGACGCGGGATACCGGTACAGGTTTTCGATTCAGCCGAGGATCTTGGCGCAGGTGGGTCGGGGAATGCCGCGGGTATTGTCTGTCCGCTGATCAGCATGGACTGGAGCGCACTCAGCCAGTTGACTGCTTTTGGGTTGGGCTATCTGCGCGCAGATTGGGCTCAGCTGAAACGGGTGGATTTTACGCCGGGCGGGGCGTTTTCCGGTGTGATCCAGCTTGCCCGGGACCCTAGGCACCAGGCACGGCAGACCCTGATCGCCGACACGTTACGCCTCGATCCCGAATTTGCCTGTTGGTTGAGCGCCGAAGCGCTTTCGGTGATGGGTGGTGTGCCTGTCACGCAACCCGGCTGGTTCTTCCCGCGGGCCGGATGGTTGATTCCTGGGGATTATTTACGGGCCCTGGCCGATCATCCATTGATTGAGCTCAAATTGGGGGTACCCATTGCGCAGATTGTTTCGCAGGATGCGTCCTGGCAGGGGCTGGATTCTGACGGTCATCGGCAGTTCGAGTCGGGTTGCGTCGTGCTTGCCAATGCGGATGCGCTCGGGGACTTCCTGCCGGAAATCGGGGAGTACATTACCGCCTGTCGGGGGCAGGTGAGCGTTTCGACGCGTCAAAACGCCAGTATGGGACTGGATATAGCCATGCCCATGATGCGGGAGGGATATGGCCTCGATTTGCCGGACGGGCGGCGGGTTTTTGGTGCCAGTTTCAAGCCGGGTGATCAAACGCTGACCGTTCGGATGTCCGAGCAACTGGAGAATGGAGATCGGCTGGCGGCCATCAATCCCGAATTATGTCAGTCATTGGAAGCGGTTTCACACTGGCAGGCACGGGTTGCATTGCGTGCAACAACACCCGATCGACTGCCGTTTGTTGGGCGGGCCGAGTCAAAAATATCGGGTACGGGTGCGAGCCCGCCGCTTTATGTGAATGCCGGGCATGGTTCGCGGGGACTTACGTGGTGTGGATTGCTGGCCGAGTCACTGGCCGCGGAGATACTGGGGGAGCCCAGTCCTTTGCCGATTTCGCTCCGAGCTGCATTGGAGCCAACCCGGTTTGCCCGTCGTGAGGCACGACGACGGGCCAGTCTGTCCGTCAGGGGCAGGGCGCCCGCAACGGATTAGTGGTGGTGATGTCCGTCCGGACCGTGTGCGTGTCCATGGGCGATTTCATCTTCAGTAGCCGGACGAATGTCGCGGATGGTGACATCGAAATGCAGCGTCTGACCGGCCAGATCGTGATTGGCGTCCAGGTGGACCTGGTCACCTTCAACAGCCAATACGGTCACGACATTGACACCATGCTCCGCCTCGGCGTGGAACTTCATGCCTGGCACGATCTCATCGACGCCTTGAAAAAGGTGACGTGGTACGGTTTGAGTCATGCTTTCGTCGCGGACGCCATAGGCTTCTTCCGGTGGAATGGTGACCGTAAATGTGTCGCCGACGCTTTTGCCAGCTAACGCATTTTCCAGACCGGAAATAATATTGTGATGTCCGTGCAGATAGGACAGCGGCTCACCCTGCGCGGAACTGTCCAGGACCTCGCCTTGATCATTTTTCAGGGTGTAGTCGATGGATACGACTTGGTTTTCAGATACCTGCATGCCTTTGGGTCCTCGGGGTAAAGCCAGCGTTAACGACGGCTCAAGTGATAAAAATGGTTGGTGGCTGCGACAAAACCCGAAGGGCTACCGCAGTCAAATCGCTGTCCTTTGAAACGATAGGCTATGACTTTGCCTTGTTCTGCCTGGGTGCGCAAGGCATCGGTGAGCTGGATTTCCCCACCGGCGCCCGCTTTTGTCGACTCCAGAATCTGGAAGATGTCCGGGGTCAGGATGTATCGACCGATGATGGCGAAATTGCTGGGGGCCTCATTGGCCATGGGTTTCTCGACCATGGTGGACACCTGCATGATGTCGTCTTCGATCATGGTGCCCGCGACCACGCCGTATTTGTGGATCTCGGTGATCGGCACCTCCTCCACGGCGACAATGCTGCATTGAAAGCGCTTGTAGACTTCAACCATCTGGCTGAGCACGCCATCGGTTGCCCCCACACACAGATCGTCCGCGAGTACGACGGCGAAGGGTTCGTTGCCGATGAGCGGCTCTCCGGTCAGGATGGCGTGCCCCAGACCCAACATGCTGATTTGTCGGGTATAGGAGAAGGTGCAGTTATCGATCAAGCGATCGATGCTGTCGAGGAGGCTGGCTTTCGAGGTGCCACGAATCTGGTGTTCCAGTTCATAGTTCACATCGAAATGATCCTCGAGTGCGCGCTTACCACGTCCGGTCACGATGGCCATGTTCTTGATACCGGCTTCCATGGCTTCCTCGACGCCGTACTGAATCAGCGGGCGATCGAGAATCGGCAGCATTTCCTTGGGCATGACCTTGGTCGCCGGCAAAAAACGGGTGCCATAACCGGCCGCAGGGAACAGACACTTTCGAATCATGGGAGGTACCTTTGAATAAATACGTAACGGAGTCAGTTATTACTTGGTTTGAATGCGTTTAGCCGAGTTTATCACGAGGCAGTGACGGGCTGTGGGCTGCCTGCTTCGCTCGGCGGCGCAGGATAATGCCTTGTGCCCAGGCGGCACAGAATCCGATGACCGTCAGGCTCACAATCAGCAGATTGTAGGGGCGGTCAGCCGGCAGGGTCCAGGCGTCCGTGGTGGCGATCAACAGGTAGAACAGGTCGGCCAGCGCCGCCCAGACAAAGGCCCGATACCAGCCTGCCCACATGCCGGGCATGGTTGCAAGTGCGGGCAGCACCAGCACGGCCAGCCACGGCCCTTGCGGACGGCTGGGCGCCGATCCCAGCATCGCCATGGCTAGGTAACAAATCACGATCAGGGGTTGTGCCCAGAAAATGATCCGGCGAAGCCA
This sequence comes from Halothiobacillus sp., assembly GCA_035531235.1. GTDB lineage: Bacteria > Pseudomonadota > Gammaproteobacteria > Halothiobacillales > Halothiobacillaceae > Halothiobacillus. Next base: position 9,475 of record DATKTJ010000048.1, read on the forward strand.
GATGATATCGGGTGATGGCTTCGTGTGTGTCGGATGAGTCATCGCGTGTTCCTGACTAATCCGCAGGACGTGACAGCTGGAGTGCTGTTTGTGCAACGCGCTGCCCGAGGGCTTGTGTGAGCTGACGTTCTTCTTGGCTGAGCGGGCGGTTGTGACCGGCGGTGTGGCTGGCGCCATAAGGCGTGCCGCCAGTCTGTGTGTGGGCCAGTGCGGATTCCGCATAGGGGATGCCCACGATCAGCATGCCATGGTGAAGCAAAGGGACGATCATCGATAGCAGCACGGTTTCCTGTCCGCCATGCATCGAGCCTGTCGAGGTGAACACGCCTGCGGGCTTGCCGGTCAGGGTACCCTTGAACCATTGCCTGCTGGTGTCGTCCAGAAGATATTTAACGTCGGCCGCCATGCCGCCGAAATAGGTCGGGCTGCCCAACAATAGTCCACAGCAGTCTTCGAAATCCTCCGGGGTGACATAGGGTGGGGCGTCTTTTGCTTCCTCGATTTGTGTTTCGTCGATGGGGCGAATTCTGCGGATTCGCGCCTGCATACCTGCGACCAGTTCGACACCCCGGGCTGCTTGATGCGCCAAACGGGACGTTGCGCCATAACGGCTGTAATAAAGTACCAGTATTTCGCTCATGCGTTCAGGGCATTCCCGATAAGTAGATGGGTTGAGGGCCGGATAAATTTGATCACAAAATTTCTGTCTCTGATTTAGGCTATAGAACGCCTCAGGCGGGCAACTAGGTTCATAGACCGGTCATCCATCATAGCCAAAATGGCCGTTCTTTTTTGTTTTAGGGCAAAAAATGCCTGATTCCGGGAAACAGATTGTTCCGGACGCGCCTGCTTTCAGGCGGAAAGAGTTTCAATTGGATTGGGTCACATTAGCCGAGGGGATTTATGCGTACAGGGTCTTGGAATGAGTTTGGGTTATTGAGACGAATCGCGGTTTGGGTTTTTTCTGGGCTTATGCTTTTTGGCGTTGTATCAACGGTTTCGGTTGCAGCGCCCGTCGATTTTTCCGCCACGGACGTGAACGGTCATGTGCATCAACTGAGTGCGGAACGGGGGAATTGGGTGTTTATCAATATCTGGGCAACCTGGTGCCCACCCTGCCGCAAGGAGCTACCGGAACTCGCGGCTTTTGCGCGCGCGCACAAGTCGGACCCAATCAAGATATGGGGGTTGAGTGTCGATACCGAACAATCAGTGGATGAAATCGCCCTGTTTGCTCAGTCATTCAACTTGTCCTATCCCGTCTTCAAGGTCGATCCGCAGTCACTGCGGGTTTTCGGGAATATTCCGGGTATCCCCACCACCTTTCTGGTCAATCCGGCCGGTGATATCGTCGCGCGGCATGTGGGTGGGGTGACTGGGCAAGAATTGATGCGGATGATTCAACAGAGCCAATAAGACCGCACGGCAGATGCGGGGGAGATGACGTGATGATTGATGTTCAGGGTAGAAAGCAGGGTGTGTGGCCGCAGTGGTTGCAACTTGGAAGTTTGCTTCTGATGTTGCTCGCCGGATTTTGGACGCCGATTTCTCACGCCGACGGATTCTGGGACGATTCCTTCTACGATATGCCCGCGGATCTCAAGCAGGCCAAGGCAGATGGAAAAGCGGGCGTCTTTCTGTTTTTCCAGATGGCCGATTGCCCGTTCTGCCATCGGATGGAAACAACGGTGTTCACGGACCCCAAGGTCCTGGCTTACATGAAGAAACACTTCGTCACGGCTTCGATCGACATCGAGGGCGACGTCATGATGACGGACTTCCAGGGTAAACAGGTCAGCCAGAAGTACTTTGCGTTCAAACAGTTCCGTGTTCGGGCGACACCGGTGATGGCGTTCATTCAGCCGGACGGCCAGGTGGCGACGGTGTACACGGGGCCCACGCGTTCCAGCGAGGAGTTTCTGGATCTGGCGGCATTCGTCGTGAGCGGGGCCTACAAGGAGCCGGGCATGAACTTCTTCAAATATCGCAAGGCACATGGCGGTTAGTGCTAGCGCAGATTCTGTTTAGGCACGTGCATTTCAGTGCGCACACTAAGGGATAGTCAGGTTGAAGAAGGAAAACATGGATAGAGATACGCCCTTGTGGATACGCGGCTTAAGCGTACGGCTCATGATCGTCATCGGCCTATTGGGCGGTGGGATCTCACCCGGTTGGACTGCCGAGGATACAAACCAGCCGCTGACCCTTGATGCGGCGCTGACGGTTCCCTTGAATCAGCAATATGACGTCATGGCCGCCGAGGCGGGCCTTGTCGCTGCCCGTGCGAATCAGGCCGAAGTGGAGAGCTGGTCGGACCCGATGATTTCCGTGCACGGCCAGTTGCGTTATATCCAACCCAGTAATGTCGCACCGGATCAAAACAATCGGCACGACAATGCCCTGGGCATCACCGCGCGGCGGCAGCTCTTTGACTTTGGGCGTCAGGATCTGCGTTTCGATGCCGCCGAGGAACAGGTGTCGGGGGCCAAACTCTCGGTGCTGGGCAGCGAACAGCAGCAGCGATTGGCCATTCTTCGGGCGTACTTCTCGGTGTTGATGGCCGATCAGCAGTACACCGTTTTGAATGAGCGAATGGCTGTGGTTTATGTTCGTTTTGACAAGGCCAAGGACCGCAAGAAATTGGGCATGACCTCGGATTATGAGCTCGCACAACTGCAGCGGGACTATGAAGATGTTCTGCTGGCGCGCGCAAAGGCGGATGCCAGTCGGCGCATTACCCGCCGACACCTGGCGGAGCTCATGGGTACGCCCGATCAGATTCCCGCCAAGCTTGAAAAACCCAGGTTTGCCCATCTTTTCGATCTCAAGCCGCCGGAACTCGATGTAGCCATGGCGCAGATGATGCGCGGCGATCCCATTCTTCAGTCATTGCGGGCCGAGTACTCGGGCTCGGAGCACTCGTTGCGCGCTGCGCGGGATCACAATGCGCCGACGATCTATGCCGAGGTGAACGGGGATTACTACCAACGGGAACTGGGCTCTCGTGATCCGTTTCGCGCGGGGGTTTACATCGAATTTCCGCTCTACGATGGGGGGCTGCGCGATGCCAAGATCGGCAAGGCCCAGGCTGCCCGGATGCGGCTTCAGGCGCGGATCGCTGCGCGCGAGGCCACGCTTCGCGAGTATGCGACAACCCTGGTCGATATGATCGACGTGCAGCGCAAGGCGGCATTGAGCCGGGTGAAGGCGCTCGAAAACTATTCCGACCTGAATTTCACCCGCAAGCAAACCCTGTATCAGATGGAAAAATCGACGGATCTGGGGGATGCCATGGTGGAAGAGTCGGCTGCACAGCTCGAGCGGATGCGTGCCACCTTTACGCTGGCGTCCTATTGGGCCGAATTGGCGGTGCTTGAAGGTCGACCCATCATGACGGCCTTTTCGGCGGATTCGCCCGCGTCATCCGTTCATGTTCCCCCTGCCACGCATTCAACCCAGGAGCCCAAATCATGATGAGGATCGCCCATTCACGCCCCTATCGAGGCGTTTACACATCGCTGCGAGCAGCAGTGTTTTTGGCAGTGGGTATCGGTGTCGGATTCGGGGTAACCGGGCTCTGTCAGGCGGAACCGGCCTCATCGTCCAGCGAATCGCCCAGCGCAGGGCATACCGTGAACGGTTTTCTGGTCTGGGCGGATGAGGTTCGGCTCTCGACGCCGGTTTCGGGTGTGCTGACGGCGATTCCCGTGCAGGCCGGCCAGATTGTCGACAAAGGACAAATCCTGTTCAAACTGGATCGCACACCCTTCAATGATCGATTGGCCGCTGCTGTGGCACAGCACCGGGGTCTGGTGCGTGCTGCTGCCGAGGCCAAGCGGGATGCCGAACGCGCCCAGCAATTGTACGATCGTACGGTCGCCTCCGACTCCGAGCGCCAGGATGCCCTGATCAAACAGGAGCAGACTGAAGCCCGTTTGAAGGAAGCACAGACAACGGTCGACCTCCGCCAGTGGCAACGCGGCCATGCCGAGGTGACTGCGCCGTTTCCGGCCAGAGTCTTGAGTGTCGATGCGCAGGTTGGGGAAACGGTTTCCTCGGAGCTTCAGCCACCCGTTCTGATGCGTATTGCCCGGGCCGACCGAATCCTTGCGCGCGCCACGCTGGATGTCGATACGGCAAGCCGGGTTCGTTTGGGGCAAACGGTATCCGTGACGGTGCAGGGCACGACGGAGGAAGGGAAGGTGGTGGCGGTTACCAGCGTGCCTGGTGGCGATCGCAGTGGGCAAAGTTATCGGATGGATGTGCAGTTGGCCGCCAAATCCGGTTGGTTGGCCGGTTTGCCGGCGCGGATCGAGTTGCCTTAGCGTCGAAGTCCCTGATTGACGCCTGCCTATTCCTGGGAGCGGAACCCTGACCGGTCGTTCGTCGCGGTCTATGTCGAGCCGGTGGCGGCGAAATCCCGGAGCAGATAGCCTGGGAAATGGGCATTGCAGGCCATGACATGGGTGATGGCATCCCGATCGTAGTTATCTCCGGAGCGGTAGGTGTCGAAATAGGCATGTAGCCGTTCCACCCGCTCTGGCATGGCACGGACGGCTTGCAGCCCGATGGAGACCCCATAGTTGGTGAAGGCAAATCGTACTACCGTATGGCCGGGCTCCCGACAGAAATAGCCCGCATCGACCCACATATGATCCAGGACGGCCAGACAGCGTAACTGCTGGCTTTGTGCCCAGCGCTCCTGCGGGTAGAAGTGACTCATCCAGAGCATCATGCCGATGCCGAGATCCTGGGTGATCATCAGGTTGGGTTCCGTCAGATCGATGAGGCGGCGCATGTCTCCGATTTCCCGTGCCAGAGCGTGTTCGTCGAGCATTCGGTACGATAGATACCCGTCGAAGGCATCCAGCGCGCCATATCCATAACCTGGGTAGGGTTGGCTGAGATCTTCGGTCATCTTCCATAGCACGCCCCGCCCGGGTTGGACAAAGGCATCATGGATCTGATGTACCCGTTCGATGCCTTCCTGTCGGTAGTCGGGTATGTAGCGACCTAAAATTGCCAGTGCATATAACCACATGGCGAGATAGTGGAAATATTGGCCATCCCGGTCGGGCGCCTCACCGATGCGCAGTCCGCGTGCACGGCCTAGGACGCGATTGACCTGTTCGACGATCCATTCGGCCTCGTCCAGATAGTGCATTTTTCCGGTTTGTGCATGGAGTGAGACGAGCAGGATGATGCCCAATGCGTCCGTCCATAGGTATCGTAGACCATTGGGCCAGATCTGTTCTCGTCGCATCCAGTCCAGCCGGTCGTGCACATCGTCAAGATTGTCAAGATTCATGCGACATCTCCTCGAAAATGGATGCGATGATGCCTCAGACCCCAAAGGGATAGGTATCCGGCATGCCCTTGAGCATCTCGGTTTTGAGCGGCGTGACGGCCGTGGTCCGATCAAACCAGATATATTCGTCAAATTGCTTCGGGAGCTTCGCGTCGAAATAGTGACTCTGACGTTCGCTTTCTGGCCGGTAGATCACGCCGATGGCGCGTTCAAGGCGCGTCTTGTTCAAACCGCTCAGGAGGGCAGGATCTGTGGCATGCCGAAGTGGGAGGAAAAAACGGTCAACCCCGGATTCATGGCATAACTGTTCGTAACTGTTCTCGAGGGCCGGGCGAACGGTCATGATTTCCATGGGGGAATCCCAGTTTTCGGCAGCCGCCACGGTCCCGGTATTAGTGCCGAAGCCAATCGAATACGCAGATTCACCGAATTTTTCCCTACATAGCCGACCGATATTGAATTCGCCGCGTTGGGACATTTCGGTGGCACCCGAATCACCCACATGGGAGTTATGCGCCCAGACGATCGCCTTACTTTCGGGGCCATGGTGCGCGAGAAGGCTTTCCAGGGTTTCGAACATGTGGCTGTCCCGCAGGTTCCAGGAACTGCGGGAGCCGTAATACATGGTGCGGTAGTAGCGTTCGGCATTGGTGACAAGCCGAGCGTTCTGTACGACGTCCAGGAACCGTTCGCCATCGTGCTCGGCATAAGTCTGCCGTTTTTTCAGCAGATCCTTGAGCATTGTGACGACTTCCTGCTCGCAGGTCTGATATTGCCGGGTCAGCGCCGCATGGCCGTAGGCCGCCGGGTCGGACTGCCAGGGCGTCAGGCAGCCGTAGCGCTGGCGAGCTACTTCGGCGGTCGCAGGGTCGATGGACTGCAGATAATCCAGGATCGAACGGATTGAGTTGTACAGGCTGTACAGATCAAGGCCGTGAAAGGCCACGCGCTGTTCGGATGTTCGGTCGACATTATGTGCTCGCAGCCAGTCGACGAAATGCCGAACCTCCTCGTTGCGCCACATCCAAGTCGGGAAACGGGCAAATGCCGTCCATTCAGAAGGTGGGTATTCGGCATGACGCACATAGTGATCGATACGCGCGGCATCCGGCCAATCCCCTTCGATGGCGACGAATGAAAACCCTTTCTCCTCGATGAGTGCCTGGGTGATACGTGCCCGGAGCCGATAGAATTCGGCGGTGCCATGAGAGGATTCACCCAGCAACACCACCCGGGCATCCCCGATCCGTTGAAGCAGGGGCTTGAGATTGACGTATTCGATGTCATTGAACGGTTCGCATCGATCGGCAATCAACGCTGACAGCTTGATTTCGGCTACGGGCGCCGCTGTGGGGGCTCGGTGTCCCGACGGTTCCGGATGGCCAGGTTTCCAGCCTTCTTCGCCCAATAATGGGACGAATCGTACATCGGCCAGATCCTCAGTCTGGAATTCGTGTTCGCCGACGCGTGTGACCCGGATCAGTTCCTGTGAGTATTGATCGAATCCAACCGGGATGACCAGCCTGCCACCAATTTTGAGCTGGTTTTTCAACGACTCCGGAACCATTGGGCCGCCCGCCGCGACCACGATGGCATCATAGGGCGCATGTTCGGCCCAACCGCGGGTACCGTCGCTTTGAAGAACATGAATATTATTGAAGGCATGTGCCTGAAACACTGCTTTGGCCTGATCGGCCAGTTGCGGAATGCGTTCGACGCTGTATACCTGTGCGGCGATGCAGGATAGAACGGCTGCCGCATAGCCCGATCCCGTACCGATGTCGAGGACGTTTTCCCCGCCTTTCAGATCCAGGGCATCGATCATCATGGCCACAATGTAGGGTTGTGAAATGGTTTGATTGCCGGCAATCGGCAGCGGTGCATCTTCGTAGGCAAACTCATGCAGTGCCTCCGGTAGAAAAAGTTCGCGAGGTACGGTGCGCATGGCCTCAAGTACCTTGGGTGATTTGACACCCCGTGCCTCGATCTGGTGTTTGACCATCCATTCCCGTTGCTGAGTCTGATTGCTGATTTGCATCATCGTCCCCTGATTGAACTGGCGTTGGTTTTCCCGAACGGCATGTCGGTGCACACTGGGCATATCGCGATTGGCCTGGCGGGGTGCCATTGGCGCTGTGACCTAGGCGACAGGCATACCTGAGGTTGCATTCGGATGCTACGCCTAAAGGATTGTGTGTAAAGGGGGTTGACGTGTAACGAAACCGATACAGAGTGGGTTGTCCGTCAAGGGGATATGATGGTAAGTCGGGCCGTCCGACCTGGCCGGCTGAGCCGGTGGTCGAGACCAAGAGTCGGTGTTGGCGCTTATTTTGGTACGGTGCCAGCGGGCGGGGTATTGGCTGGATTGCCCAGTTGTTTGCCGTCAATTGTCTGGCCGTAATAGTCGTATTTTGTATTGGGGTGGAATTTCACCCGGGTTTCCTCCACGGTGCCCTTGAAGCGGGGGTCCTGAGGACGGGGGCGGCTATTGATGTAGGCAGCGACATCCCAGGCCTGCTGTTCGGTCAGGGTTTTGGGCATGCCGAACGGCATGTTGGCGTGAATGAAGCTGGCGGCTGTGCTGACTGAATGCATGCCAGCCCCCCAGTTGTAGGAGTTTTTGCCCCACAGTGGCGGGAAAATGACCTTGGCATCGACGGTACGACCCTCTCCATTACTGTTGTGACAGAGCGCACAACTGGCTTCATAAACCTTTTTGCCCCGGGTCAGATCCGGGGCTTCCGCAGGTGCCGGTAATTTGGGAAATCCTCTACCGGACATTTTCTCGTCGCCGACAGGTGCGCCCTTGGCGAGAAAGAAGCTGTAACTCTCCAGCGCCAGCAGGGTATCACTATCCAGTGGCGGCGCCTTGCCATTCATCGAGTAGATAAAGCAGCCCTGCAGGCGTGCCTGATAGCTATTCACCTTCTTGTTCTTGCTGCGATAAGCAGGGTAGGCAGGATAGGCGGCCCAGAGGGGGGCACTGTCGGCCAAACGGCCACCGGCCAGATGACAATTGGCACAGCTCAATGAATTACCGACATATTTCGGGGCATATTCACGGGTGTGGTTGAAGATGTTTTTCCCAAGTTTGACCATGTCTCCGAAGGGACCGGCTGGAATGGCGCTATCCGGTGGAGGCGAGAACTGGGCAATGGCGGTATCAACTCCCGCCTGAGCGGTTTGGCCGAGGAGCGCAAGCAGGAAGAAGGGTACGACGAACGGGGTTTTATACATGGTAGCCATCTCCTGGATTATTGAACGGGGATTTTTGCCAGATAACTGGCAATGGCCGTGATTTCATCGGGCTTGAGTCGTTTTGCGACCGCGGCCATCAAGCCCCCAGCGCCAGCAGGACGGTGGTCCTGTTGCCAGGCGTTCAGTTGCTCTTCGGTATAAGTGGCCGACTGGCCAACCAGGGCCGGAAAGCTGGGTTTGACGCCAACACCGTTCGGCCCGTGGCAGGCAAAGCAGGAAGGAATCGTGCGGGACCAATCACCGTGAACCAGCAGGTCTTGAGCCATTTTTTCCTGGGCCGTAGTTGCCGTGGGGAGGGTGGGTACTTTGGCTGTTGGCAAGTGGGCGTAGTATTCCGCCAAATCGTGTATTTGAGCGGCAGTCAGCTGCTTGGCAAAGGGCGTCATAATCGGGTTGTTACGGGTGCCTGCTGCGTAATCGGTCAGTTGTTCCGCCAGGTAGCTGGCACCCATTCCGGCAAGTCGTGGAAAATTGGCTTGTGGATTGCCCTGACCTTTCATGCCATGACAGGTCGCGCAAGCCGGAACCGATCCAATGCCCTTTGCGGCGATCTGCGCGCCAATCGACTCGGCGGAACTTGCCTGCGCGCCGAGCCAGGGAGATAAGAACAAGCCAAGCCCTAGTGCTATGGCGGTGATGTGGATGTGTCGGTGGTGATTGTTCATGGCGTGTCTCACGTCTCATTCTCCTTTGGCGGATCTGATGTCTATCAGTGAACGCAGAAAAGCTCTACTACACCCAATCTATAAGGTTAAACAGAGCCCAGTTGCCTCTTGAAGTAGTCGAATGGAGTGATATACGCCCGGTATGCGTCAATCAGGGGCATTTCTCCTCCATCAGTGAATCTGAATGTAGTTGAATCTCACGGGTTGCGCATGGACAGATCATGCGTTTTTTTTTGGGCAGGTTGAAAGGGTGTTTATGGGGCGGTGTGCGCGAGAGTTACTCCGGCTCACCAAAGCGGTTTTCGATGAGCTCGCGCAATGCCTGCAAAGCGGCCATTTCATCGGTGCCTTCGACGGTGACTCGGATCTCCGTGCCGCGCGCTGCTGCGAGCATCATCAAACCCATGATGGATTTGCCATTAACGACTTTGCCATGGCAAGTAACCGTGATTCTGCTGCCAAACTGAGACGCGGTCGTGGAAAATTTGGCTGCCGCACGGGCATGTAGCCCCAGCCGGTTGATAATTTCAATATTTTGCTCATGCATGATTCGTCAGTTCCCTGTCCGCCGCTATATTCGATTCCTGTTGGTTTTTATTGCTGGGATGACGTCCCTGGCCCGTAATGTTCAAATTCCATCACCTTCAATAATGCCCTCACGGCCGCCGGTAGCCACGCGTTCAGTCATCTGAGGTAAAGTCAGTTGGGGATAATTCATGGCACGGACCACCATGGGTAGATTGACACCGGAGATCACCCGTACCCGGTTCTTATCCTTCAATCGATGCGCAATATTGGATGGGGTTGAGCCATACATATCCGTCAGGACGAGTACACCATCGCCCTGATCCAACTCCGCAATGCGTCGCCGCGCCCGATTGAGCAGGTCAATGGGATCATCATCCTGGTGGACGGAGAGTTCACCGGCGGGCATGGGGATTTTTTCCAGCATGTCGGTGGCGGTTTCAAGAAGCTGTTCGCCAATTTTATTATGACAAATCAATAGGATGCCAACAGTCATTATCGCTCCGTTTCTAAATCACGATGTCGGATGAGGATGTTCGGGAATGCAGTGCTTAGATCGGTATACAAATGCTCGACCATGTAGACGGAGCGGTGTTTGCCCCCGGTGCAGCCGATCGAGCAGGTGACATAGCTTCGGTCCGTCTGGGTAATGGCGCTGAGGGTGACGCTGAGAAATTGCGTCAGATTTGCCCGTGTCTGATGGGTAATGGGATGTTGTTCCAGGTACTCGATCACTTGGGCCGTCTTCCCGCCATGAGGACGCAGATCCGGTAGCCAGTGCGGGTTGGGCAGATGACGTATGTCGAACAGGAAATCACTGTCCAGTGGGATGCCATTCTTGAAACCGAAAGACTGCAGCAGGATCAACGGGCCGCGCTGTGTGCCCCCGAGGATGCGGTTCCGAATGTCTTCCCGGAATTGGTGGACCGTTGTGTGGCTGGTATCAATGACCAGATCGGCCTGTTGGCGCATGGGGACAAGCAGCTCGGCCTCGCGCTGAATGGCTTCCAGAAGATGTTCGACCTTGGGCGATAGAGGGTGCCGACGCCGGGTTTCACTGAATCGGGCAACCAGACGCGCTTCGCTCGACTCGAGAAACAGACTTTGGATCTGCAAGCTGTCATAGGTCTGGCGAAGTTTCTGTATGCGCGCTGGCAAATGATTCAGCGCGGCTTCCGGCGAGCGGGCATCAATGCTGATGGCGATCCCGCGCGCGTTGATTTCACCCTGCATGAAGAGATGCAGCAGATTGTCCAGCAGCTCCGGTGGCAGGTTGTCGATGCAATAAAAACCAGCATCTTCCAGGGCCGCCAGCGCAATAGATTTACCCGACCCCGATTGTCCGGTGACAATCAGTACGGTTTCGGGAAGAGTGATGGCATATTCCATTGTCAGCTAGTGTATCCGTTACGGGGATGAGCGGGTAATTTCGGCATTCGTTATTCTGTCGCTCTTTAAAGACGTGCTCAAGGAGCGGATGTCTTGTCGTCCGGGTAAGGGTGCCACTCGGCGGGGTAAGGCTGGCCAAAAAGGCGCTCTCCGGATCCCGACCGCTCCAGATTATGCTGTCGTACAACGGTTTCGACAAAAACGGCGATGTTTCGTCCGGGCGCGACGGGCAGGCGAAACAGGGGAATGGACTCACCGCAAATGGCCACCTTGCTCCGTTCCCCATGCAGTCGTGATTCGGCGCGCAGGGTTTTGTGATCTGCTGCATACAGCTCGATGATCAGACGAAGAATTTTATTATTTTTCAGGGCGTTGTCCCCGAACAGTGCGCGGACATCGATGATTCCCAAACCGCGTACCTCCAGATGATCCCGAATAGGTGCCGGGCAATTGCCTTCGATGCCCTGATTGCCCCGAATGAAACAGGGGGCATCGTCTGCAATCAGACGATGGCCGCGTGACAGGAGTTCCAACGCGAGTTCACTTTTTCCGATCCCAGATTCGCCGGTAATGAGGACGCCGGACCCGGCAACTTCCATGAAAACCCCATGCTGCCATTGGCAGGTGCTTTGTCGTCGTCGCGCCTGAAACCAGTCGGTGATCAGTGCATGTGACATGGCGCTGTACAGGATGATGGCGGGCTTATATGTTTGGGTAGACACCCAGCTTTGGGCCATTTCGGGGGTAATGTCGGTCAGAATCCAGATGTTTACGCGGGCGTTTGCGGGATATGGATTTGCCTGCAGTGCTTGTCTCAACGGTTCGTCGATCAACGCAATGGGTTTGGGATCAAGCGGGTTGAATCGGTCAAAAGGCAGTAGCGGGTCGAAGAGTTGCCGATAAATCGCATCCTGCGATTCGGGCGGGTGGTCCAGATCCAGCGCCATGACCGTACCGGTGAGGGTGTTCATGACGATCCCCAGGGTTTCTGGGCTAGGGTTGGACTGGGGGGGTTACACATCATCGGCAGTTGGTGGGTCGTGCAACCATTCGATCAGTAGGTTTCTGACGCGCTCCGGACTCTGCGCATGCATGATGGCCTCGCGATCATCCTCATTGGATAGGTGTTGCGCCAGGGAACCCAACAGCATGAGATGAGCCTCGGGGCAATCTTCCGGCACGATGAATCCGATGATGAGATTGACCGGTTGGTTGTCGGGCGCACCGAAATCGATGCCATCGGTCAGGCGGATCAGGGCGCCTCTCGGGCGGAGCGTTTCACTGTCGCGACCATGCGGAATGGCAATGCCGTGACCAATGGCGGTACAGCCCAGCCGCTCACGCTCGATCAGAATTTCATAGATATGAGTGGCACTTTTTCCGCCAAGCTGGTCGTCTGCCAGAAGGCCGGCCAGTACTTCGAGAACCCGCTTTCGGCTTTGATAGACCTCGTCGATCAGGATGTGCTGCAAGGGGAACAGATCAGCGATGTTCATGAAGCACCTGTTCTCGGGAGGAGGGTGTTTTTAGGTGGACGGGACCGATCAAAATCGAGCAAAAGGATACTCCAAAAAGACTTTCGGGGCACGCATGTCGATGCGATACCCCGATTAATTTGCTAATGAGTCGAAACAATGCGCGTGGGCGCGTCTAACGATGTTCGGTCATTTTTTCCTTGTGTTTGACAATCTGGCGGTCCAGTTTGTCGATCATGGCATCAACGGAAGCATACATGTCTTCCGACTCTGCATCGGCGTGCACGTCGTTGCCGCTCATGTGCAGTGTCGCTTCAGCTTTCTGGATCTTCTTTTCGACCGTCAGAATGACATGGACGTTGATCACCTTGTCGAAATGTCGCTTGAGGCGCGTGAACTTGCTCTGAACATGGTCTCTGAGCGCTTCGGTAATGTCGACATGATGTCCGGTGATTTCAATTTGCATTGTAAGCTCCTTTAGGCCTTAAATCAGGCGCTTTCGGTCGGTTGACGAGGCGATGCCCATCGCCTCGCGGTACTTGGCAATCGTTCGTCGTGCGACATCGATGCCTTGTTCGATTAACAGGTCGGCGATTTTGGCGTCCGACAGGGGCTTGCGCGGATTTTCCTCGCTCACCAGTTTCTTGATCATGGCGCGGATGGCCGTGGCGGAGCACTCGCCGCCGTCACTGGTTCCGACATGACTTGAGAAAAAGAATTTGAATTCGAAGGTGCCGCGTGGTGTCAGCATGTATTTCTGGGTGGTCACACGGCTGACCGTGGATTCGTGCAGGGAAAGTTCATCCGCAATCTCGCGCAATACCAAGGGTTTCATAGCGACTTCCCCCTGTTCGAAAAACTCCGTTTGATGGGCCACGATGGCCCGTGCGACGTTGAGCAGTGTTTCGTTGCGGCTGCGAAGGCTCTTGATGAACCAGCGTGCTTCCTGCAGGTGACTGCGGATGTAGCTGGCATCCTCGCCCCGGGAGCTACGGTTGATCATACGCGCATAGGTTTGATTGACACGGAGTTTCGGGGCGATTTCGGGGTTTAGATCTACTTGCCAGTGGTCGTTTCGGAAGCTGACCAGTACATCCGGAATCAAGTAATCAGCGGCGACGGCACCCACATTTGAACCCGGGCGTGGGTCCAGCCCTTGCAGAATCATCAGGGCACCTTCAAGCGAAGTCTGATCGACACCGAGGGTACGTTGCGCCTGCTGGTATTCCCGCTGCGCAATGGTCTCGATGAGATTCTGTGTGCAGATTTGCATGGCCACATCACGGTACGGCAGATCCTTGGCTTTTTGCTGCAATTGCAGCAAAAGGCATTCGTTTAGGTCGCGCGCACCGACACCAACGGGATCGAGAGACTGAATAAGATGCAAGATAGTCGTGACGTCTTCGATCTGGAGATTGGGCCAATCCCTGTTCAGGAGTGTGTGAATTTCTTCCAGGCTATCCGCCAGATAACCTGTGTTGTCGATGGATTCGATGATTGTGGTTGCAATGGCGGTGTCACGTTGGGTGAGATGCGTCAGGTGGATCTGACTCAGCAGATGATCACGCAGGCTTTCAACACCGGTTGAGGTCGTGGCATAGGGATCGAATTCGTCGTTGTGATTCTCCGGGGCACTGAACGAGGTGCTGCCATCCGATTCGTAGTAGTCCTCCCACTGGGCGTCGACCGTGAAGGGGTCATCGGGCGGACTGTCATCCGCCCCGGAGATGAGCGCTTCACCAGACACGGCATTGGGATCTTCCTGAAAGTCGGGGTCGGGTGCCTCGGTCGCTTCGCCCAGTTCGTTGGCCGGACCATCCCCCTCTGGAAATTCATCACTATCTGCAATTTCCAGGAGTGGATTGGTGTCGACGGCCTGCTGGATTTCCAGGGCGAGTTCCAGCGTGGATAGCTGCAGCAGACGGATGGACTGCTGCAGCTGCGGGGTCATGGACAGGCTTTGTCCGAGGCGGAGTTCCAGGCCGGCTTTCATGGCTGGGTTTGACCGTGGCGAAGTTCAGGTAAATAAGTGTTGTCTGATGCAATGACTGTATCAGGTAAGGGAAAGCGCAGGATTGTCGGTTGGCGTTTCATGAACATGACAGTTAGTTTAACTGAAAAACTCGGCCCGCCAATATGGGATTGCACGAGGGTTTGTTCACCCTATTGAGGGAGCGGCCGTTTAGTCTGGGAAACGGTCATTCGACTTGTTTGGAATCACCCAATTTGAGTCTCGGGCCTTGATTGACGGATTCTCAGGTGTACGTCGTTGATCCAGTACATTTTTTTGCCCGGCGATGTTGCTGATTGGCCGTTTAACCGCGCCGCGCCGGGCGTTCGATGCCCAGGTGGACTGAAAAAATTGCTCCGTTCGCGGCTGCCCTTCAATCGGGTTTATGGACACTGGGTTACAGGGTGAAATGTTGCCCCAGATAGACCGCCCGGACCTGTTCATTGGCCAGAATGGCCTGCGGCGTGCCTTCCGCCAGGATCTGTCCATCCGAAACGATGTACGCCCGTTCGCAGACACCCAGGGTTTCGCGCACGTTGTGATCCGTAATGAGTACGGCGATGCCGCGTTCACTGAGGTGTTTGATAATCCGTTGAATATCGATGACCGAGATGGGATCGACGCCCGCAAATGGTTCGTCCAGCAGGATGACGCTGGGGTTTGCCGCCAGGGCTCGGGCGATTTCGACCCGCCGCCGTTCGCCACCGGATAGTGACTGACCCAGATTGCGCCGTATGGAACGGATGTGGAGATCGCCCAGCAGGGTTTCCAGGGTGGCTTGGCGCTGCGCGGCAGAGAGATCCCGGCGCAGTTCGAGCACAGCCATGATGTTCTGCTCGACGCTGAGTTTGCGGAATACGGACGCTTCTTGCGGGAGGTAGCCAAGGCCCATGTGCGCCCGCTCGTCGACAGGAAGCAGGGTGATGTCCTGTCCGTTCAGCCAGATCTGGCCCTGATCGGCCGCGACGAGGCCGACAATCATGTAAAAACTGGTGGTTTTCCCCGCACCGTTCGGGCCGAGCAGGCCGACGATTTCCCCGGCCTGAACTTCCAGCGATACCCCTTGGACGACGGCCCGGGCGCCGTAGTGCTTGACGAGGGATTCAGCGAACAGTACCGGAGGTTGATTCATATTCTCACTCACGGTTTCGGTGCCTTGGGTTCGGCGCTTGTGGCCGGGGCCGGTGTGGGCGCGGCGGGAGTTGTGGCCGGGGGGGCGTTTTCCGTCTTGTTTCTGGGTTGGATGATCACATGTACGCGTCCCCCGTTATCGGGGCCGCCTGCCTGGACGACTTCATCCTTCATGTTGTACGAGATGCGCTGGGCAGCGAGTTTATCGCCTTGCCGGTTGAGTTGCGCGTCCCCGGTCAGGATGATTTTCTGCTCAAGCGCCAGATAACTGGCATGACGCGCAGAGCCCTTGACGAGTTGATTCTTCTCGTCCAGTTCCTGGAATGTGGCGGGTTTGCCCTCAAGTTCTGCGCGAACGAGTTGGCCATTCTTGACGAACAGGGTGGCCTTGTCGCCCGTGGCATGCAGGCTGCCCTGGTTGATCACGACCTGACCGGTATAAACACTGGTGCCATTTTTGTAATCGGTAATCTTTTCGTTAGCCGATACATCGATGGGTTGGCTGCGATCGGCCTTGGCGGCCAAAGTGGCCGGGCTGGTTAGTAACAGGGAGAGCAGGAGGCAGCTCCATGGAATCACTGACGCAGCTGATTGAAGTGGCCACGGGGCAGTGCGTGCGGTCAGAGGGGGATAGAGGGATGTCATGGCTGCGCTCCGGGGAGATGCGAGGCGGAAGGGATGGTGGAATCACGCTGTTGATTTGTCGGGGTGGCGTGCCTGTTCGTTGTTGCCGGGGGCTGGTAGTGGTCACGAACCTGGAACTGGTCAAGGCGCTGGTCCTTGTAATTCAGCCGGAACCCGATGGAATTACTGTGCCAGACAGGATTCCCGTCCGTGCCCAATTCGGCAAAACGGCTGTTGTCCGCGCTATGTGCGGTTTGCGTTTTGGGTTCGATCAGTAGAGTTTTTGTCGTAAAACGAAGCGGTCCTTGCCGGTTGTAGGCGGCCCTTTGTCCGGTCACGCCGTCGGTCAAGCGAATTTCTGTAAGCGCTGCATTGGCCGTTCCCAAGGGGGCAGAAAGCTGCCAGGGCGGGGTATTCTGCTGCCGATCCTCGACCGTGATCACGGGGTTTTGCATGTCATAGCCGCGGTCGCCCGTACCGTGCTGGACGGCGGTGCCATTCAGAGTCCACTGAAGGTTGCCCATGACCCCGAATTGTCGGGCGACGAATCCCGTAAAGCGTTGATCGGTTTCTGCCTCATGTTTGAGTTCGCCCGTGCCGGGAGTCAGGGTATTGCGCCAAAGCAGAAATCCCAGCAACACGAACAGCAGGACGGCGAGGAGAGTCTGGCTAAGCGCATTTTGTGGCATGGGATCGTGGCACCGTTATTGGTGTTCGGCCAGTACGGTTGACCAGGCGTCGCGGGCATCGATGAGCAGATCGATGAATTCCCGAACTGCGCCCTGACCACCGCGAAGCGACGTGACCCAGTCGACCCGGGCCCGGATCACGGCAGGCGCATCGGCCACGGTCACGGATACGCCCGCTCGATTGAGCATGGGGAGATCAATGACGTCATCGCCCATTACCGCGCACTGTCGGGTTTCGATGCCCAGCGTTTTGGTCAGGGCCTCCAAGGCCTCGCCCTTGTCCCGTATGCCGATCAGGCAATGTTGAATACCGAGATTCTCGGCTCGGTGGCGGAGGGCGGGGGAGGCGCGGCCTGAAATGATCGCCACTTCGATACCGAGTTTTTGGGCAAGTTTGATGCCATGGCCGTCCCGGGAGTGAAAGATCTTGTGTTCTTCGCCCTGTTCGGTGAAATGCAGGCGACCATCGGTGAGGATGCCGTCGACATCCAGAACCAATGCCTGGATGAGCTTTAGCCGTGTAAGGAGATCGGGATGATTCATGGGGTTTCTCAGGCGACGCCTGCGCGAAGCAGGTCATGCATGTTCAAGGCGCCGCCGACTTGATTGTTATCGTCTACCACGAGCAGGCCGTTGATTTTGTCGCGCTCCATGATCGTCAAGGCTTCGGCGGCAAGAATGTCGGCGCTGCAGGTGCGTGGGTTGCGGGTCATGACTTTTTCGATCGGCATGTTCAAATCGAATTCGGTCTGGTCGAGAATGCGGCGAAGGTCGCCATCGGTGAAGAGCCCGAGCAGCTGGTCGTGATCGTCTACCACGGCGGCCATGCCGAGCCCGCCCGAGGAGATCACGATCAGTGTCTGTTTGATGGTTTGATTGTACTGAACCCGGGGAATGCGCGCGCCAGTGTGCATGACATCCCGCACCCGGAGCAGCAGGCGTCGGCCCAACGTCCCGCCGGGATGCGACAGGGCGAAATCTTCAGGTTGGAAGGCTCGAGCGTCCAGCAGGGCGACGGCCAGCGCATCGCCCATCACCAGGGCGGCGGTTGTGCTGGCGGTTGGGGCCAGATTGAGGGGGCAGGCTTCTCGTTCCACAGAGACATTCAGATGGGCATCCGCTGTCATCGCCAATGTGGATTGGGGCCGGCCCGTCATCGCGATCAGGGGGCTGCCGAGCCGTTTGATGACGGGGAGTATGGCCAGTACCTCGGCGGTTTCGCCGGAGTTCGATAGCGCCAGCACAACATCCTTGCGGGTGATCATCCCCAGGTCCCCATGACTGGCTTCACCGGGGTGCACGAAAAATGCGGGCGTCCCGGTACTCGCGAGGGTAGCCGCAATCTTGCCGCCGATATGTCCCGATTTCCCCATGCCGGTCACGATGACCCGACCTTCGCAGCCGAGCATCAATTCGCAAGCCTTGACGAACGCCTCGTCGATGCGAGCGCTCAACGCCTGGCAGGCTTGGGTTTCGATATCAATGACTTGTTTAGCCATCGCCAGAAGGTTATTGGGATTCATAGATATTCGATATGATGATGCACACAAAAAAGGCAATGCAGTATAGCAGCAGCCGTTGCTCAGCCCTTAATGATGGGGCGATTTATGTCCTGAAGCGACCGGGGCATTGACCCCTCACCCCCATACTGGACGGGGTGTGTTTGTTATTCAGGATGTTACAAAATAGCGCAGCGTTTGGCGCCTACAACTGATAGGCTGACTACCGTTTTGCATACGAATTACCGTTCGGCTGTCCGGTTTTGGATGGCCGGAGCGGCAACGTGGATTTCAGGTTGATTCGGGGGAGGGGATTTCGGTGGGAGCAGTTTCCGTGCAGTTGGATTCAGAGTTGGCGACCGCATCGACGACACGTCAGTTAGCGGCGGCGCGGGCTTTGGGGTTTTCGCCCCAGTTCGCGGATACGCTGCGTGATGGTAGTCCGGCGCCGGCACTGGCCTTGATTCCTGCCGGCGAGTTCTGGATGGGGGCCAGGCAGAACGAATACCAGGTTCAGCCCGCTGAGCTGCCGCGTCATGAAGTCTATTTCCCCCGGGCGTTTGCACTCACCCGCGGCGCCATCCGTCGGCGAGAGTACAATCAGTTCCTGATGGCGACCGGCCATCGGCGACCGCGTGCTTATTCCTGGACCGATCTGGATTTTCCGATCTATAACGTCTCATTTCACGATGCGATGGCCTATGCTGAATGGCTGTCGCGGGAAACCGGGCAGCGTTATCGCTTGCCGACCGAATCCGAGTGGGAGTATGCGGCCCGTGCGGATACCGACACGATGTTCTTTTTTGGGGACAAGATTCGTCGGGAAGAAGTCAACTGCACCGGGGGATTGCACTGCACGCGGGGCCTGTTTATTTGCGGCATTGGCAGGCCGGTGACAGTGGGCAGTTTGCCGCCCAATGCCTGGGGGTTGTATGAGGTTCATGGCAACATGCAGGAATTGACACTCGATCACTGGCGGGCCGGTTACCGGCTGAATAGTCGGGTGGGCGATCAGCCCTTTCTGAGTCCCGACACGCATGATCGACGTTTCCGGGTCGTGCGGGGTGGCTCCTGGTTCGATGGCCCGGGGGCATGCCGGAGTGCTGCACGCAGCCTGCGTTTTGAGCACGAGTTCGATTTGAATCTCAGTTTTCGGCTGTTGCGGGAAGTTTCTGCGTGAGTGCACCGATGCGGGATCGGACGGTCAGAGTCGGTTTTCGGCAGCGGCTGGCACCCTCCCTCGTTCAAGACTTTTATCCCGATGGGATGCCGGATGATTGGCGGAACAATTACCTCGTGATGCTGACCGGGGCGATCTGGATTTCCGAGGATGACGCCGATTGTGCGGATGTGCTGGCAGCGGTTTCCCAGGCGACACGGCCGCTGTTTACCGTGCTGCAGTCCGCGCAAAAAATTCGGCCTGAGATTTTCGACGAGTGGCTGGCGGCGCACCCGAATCAGTCCGTAATGGTGCTGGGTCCCGACGAAGCGCTTTGGCGTCCTGATTCGGCGATGACGGGGTGCCGGATTGGCCTGATTCCGGCTCAGGATAAACCCGCTGTCCTGCGTGCCTGGCTGGAGGCCTTTGCCGAGCAGGCTCCGGGGTCAGAATGTGCGCTTTTTATCGACGGGAACGCGCCCTCGGTGCCGACGTTGGAACGGGTGCAAACGCTTGTTGAATTCATGGGTTGGTAATTGATGGATAGTTATATTCAATTCGAGCGGGTCAGTTTTTCCCATGGGCGGCGTGTGATTCTCGATCAGGTGGATCTGGCGATTCCCCGGGGCAAGATCACGGCCATCATGGGGCCGTCTGGAACCGGGAAAACAACCCTGCTTCGTCTGATTGGTGGCCAGATTCGGGCGCGGTCGGGACGAGTAATGGTCAATGGCCTGGATATGGGGCGTGCCTCACGGAGTGAACTGCTGGCCATGCGTCGTCGTCTGGGCATGCTGTTTCAGAATGGTGCGCTGTTTACCGATTTGACCGCAGCGGAAAACGTGGCGTTTCCCCTGCGCGAACATTCACGGTTGCCCGAGGATATCATCCAGCGAATTATTGCCCTGAAGCTTCAGGCGGTCGGCCTGCTGTCGGCAGCGGATCAGATGCCTGCCGCACTGTCGGGCGGCATGTCGCGGCGGGTGGCGTTGGCACGCGCTCTGGCGCTGGATCCGGAATTGATGCTCTACGACGAGCCCTTTACCGGTCAGGACCCGATCAATCTCGGCGTGTTGCTGCGGTTGATCGCATCGCTGAACAAGGCATTGGGTTTGACCAGCGTGCTGGTGTCGCATGATGTGGCCGAGGCGTTGTCCATTGCGGATCAGGTCTTTGTCATCAACGAGGGTCGGGTCGTTGGTTCAGGTTCACCGGAAGATCTCCTGGTGCAGAAGGCAGAATCACCCTTCCTGCAGCAATTTCTGGACGGTGTTCCCGATGCCGTGACCGGGCAGTCCGAGACCGAGGCGCGGAATCTGGCGGCTGCATTGGGGCTTGGTGTCCCTGCCGTGCCCATGGCCGAACAGGAGTCCGTACAGTGAGCGGTTGGATCAGCAGTCTGTTGGCATTTCTCGCCTTGCTCGGCCGGTGGATGCTCGAATCCGCCCAGCATACCGGCCGGATGATCCTTTTTACCGGCGCTGTGTTCCTGCGCCTGTTTCCGGCCTGGACCCGCCCGCGTCTGATCATTCAGGAGGTCTATGCGATCGGGGTGTTGTCGCTGGTGATCATCGTGATCTCCGGGGGCTTTGTTGGGCTCGTGTTGGGCTTGCAGGGCTACAATATCCTGTCCAAATTCAATGCGACCGAGTCACTGGGGGTGATGGTTTCCCTCTCTTTGGTTCGCGAGTTGGGACCGGTCGTGACGGCATTACTGTTCGCCGGGCGGGCGGGATCTGCAATGACGGCAGAGATCGCCCTGATGAAGACGACCGAACAGCTTTCCGCGATGGAGATGATGGCTGTCGATCCCCTTCGGCGTGTGGTTGCACCGCGTTTCTGGGGCGCTCTGTTCGCCATGCCGCTGTTGGCGGCCCTGTTTTCTCTGGTGGGTATTCTCGGGGGATATTTGATCGGGGTAGTGGTTCTTGGCGTGGATCCTGCTTCGTACTGGGGGCAGATTCAGCAGCAGATGTCCCCGGTTGACGATGTTTTGAACGGCGTGATCAAGAGCCTGGCTTTCGGTTTCGTGATCGGTTTGATTGCCGTCTTTGAAGGGTATGATGCCGAGCCGACTTCGCTGGGCATCTCGCGGGCGACTACCCGCACGGTGGTGTTGAGTTCTCTGACCGTGTTGGGTCTGGATTTTATTTTGACTGCCTGGATGTTTGGGACTTAAGTAATGAATGCACAACGTGGAATAGAAATCGTGGTGGGCGCCTTTGTATTGGCGGGCATCATTGCCTTGCTGATGTTGACGCTCAAATGGAGTAATTTTGGCAGCACCTCCGTGCACGGGTATACCGTGACGGCGGAATTCGACAACGTGGGTGGCCTGTCCGATCGTTCTCCGGTCAAACTGGCGGGCATGACCATTGGTCGGGTCGAACGGATACAAATTGATCCCAAAACCTTCGAAGCAGTTGTCACCCTAGTGATTGGCGACCAGTACAATAATCTGCCCAAGGACTCTTTTGCCAGTATCTACACGGCGGGATTGCTGGGCGCCCAGTATGTCGAAATCTCCCCCGGCGGAGACACACAGGTCTTAAAGAACGGTGACAAGATCACCATGACCCAGTCGGCAGTCATTCTGGAAAAAGTAATCTCCAAATTTCTATTCAATAAGGCGGCAGAAAAATGAAACGAGTCCGGCGTATGCTTTGGGCTTTGGGTCTGTTCAGTGCGGCGGCTCAAGCTCAGACCGTCAACTTGCAGCAAGCGACAGAAATGGCGCTGAATACCGACCCTCGGATCGAGGAGCAGCGAGCCAATGTTGCGGCGGCCCAGGCCCTGATTCAGCGGGTTGAAGGGGAGGGCGGCATACGCGCCAGCGTGAACATGTATGCGGCCTTGGCCCCCCGGGCGCAGAACGGCATTTTCACCAATGGCACGAACACCTGTCTTGCTGGTCAGGACTGCACCCTGCGCGCGGGTGGTAATACGATCAATGACGGGATCACCGTGACCTCCGGGATCACGGCGTCGATCATCAAGCCGCTGTATACCTTCGGTAAACTGTCCAATTACAAGACGGCCGCCCAATTCAACAAACAGGTCAAGGCCGATCAGGTCGCCCTGGCGAAGGGAGACACTTGGCTGACGGTGCGGCGGGCCTACTACGGTTACCTCACGGCCCGCGATACCCGGCGGTTCCTGATGGGCGTGCGCAACCAGCTCGCCGAGTCAGAGCAGCCGTTGAAGAAAAGGGCGGATGCCGGTAATGGTTCCATGCGTGATGTGTATGCACTGGAAAACGGTTTGGGGCAGCTGGATCGTTATATTGCCGAGTCGGAGGGGGTCGAGAAAATTGCCCTCGATGGCCTGAAAACCATGATTGGCGTGCCGATTCATGATTCATTGACGGTGGCCGACGATCACATCGAACCGGTTGCCTCGCCGGACGGTAGCCTGCAGAAATACGCCAATCAGGCTTTGCTTGATCGGCCGGAAATGCATATGGCCGAGTCCGGTTTGAGCGCCATGCGCTCGTATGTCGAGGCCCGCAAGGCGGAGCGTTACCCGGATATCTACGCGGGTGTGGTTGCTTCTGCCGAGTTCACCCCCGGTCGAGATCAGATCAACAATCCTTATATTTACGACCCGCTGAATCAGGCATTGGTGACCCCAGTGCTGGGTATCAAATGGGATTTCAATCCCGGTGTCATCTCGGCGAACGTGAGCGGGGCCGAGGCGGAGATGCGCGGTGTTGTAGCCAAGGCACAGCTCGCCCAAGTAGGCATACCCTACCAGGTTGCAGAGGCCTATCATTCCATGCGCGCTCTGAAAACGGAGATTACTGCACTGGATCAGGCGCGGGTTGCCGCCAAGCGCTGGATGATTTCGAGCTTCCTGGATTTTCAGGCCGGTTTGATCGATGGCGGCAAACTGGCCGAGGCGGTGAAAGCCAATACGGCGACGCAGGTGGATTATTTGCGTGCCGTCAACGATTACAATATGCAGGTTGCCCAACTTAAAATCGCAACAGGAGATTATCCGCAATGACCTATTCAACATTTGGCCGAACGATGCGTGCCGGATCCATCGGGTTGGTATTTGCCGGATGGTTGCTGACGGGGATGCTGACGACAGCTTCAGCAGCGAAACCAACGCCAGAAATGGCCATTCAGACGGCACAAAACACGGCTAATCAGATCATCAAGGAAATTGCGAGTCATCAAGAAGAAGTAAGCAAGGACCCCAGCGCACTGCTGGCGATTGTGCGAAAAGTTCTGCTGCCAAACATCGACACCGAGCGGATGAGCCGTCTCGTTCTGGGGCGGTACTGGCGTACAGCGAGCGCGGCGCAAAAAACCGCGTTTACCGATCAATTCGAGCAACTGCTGGTTCGGACCTATGCTGGTCCCTTGTCGAAGCTGGGTAACCAGAAAATTGAGGTAACCGGTACCAAGCCGGGCGCGGAGCCGGATGAGATTCTTGTTCAGTCGGTCGTGACTGGCGGCGACATGGGCCGGATACCGGTTGAGTATCGGATGGCGCAGGCTGGTGACGGCTGGAAGGCCTACGACGTCATCATTGATGGCATCAGCCTCGTCAATAACTACCGCGGCAGTTTTGCCCAGGTCATCCAGCAGAAGGGCTTGGAAAGCCTGATCAATACCCTGAAGACCCAGAACAATGGCTGAGCAGATGTCCTCCGAGCCAATCGGCGTGGTGGTTGAGCCCGGCAAGATTCTGTTACGTGGCGATCTCGTCCGTGAACAGATCGAGCGACTCGAATCCCTTGCGCTGCCTGTTCTGGACGGTCAGATACCCGGCACTCGGCTGGAGGTTGCGCTTGGGCAGGTTCGTTCGCTGGATACGGCTGGTGTCGCCTTTTTGCTAAGCTGGCAGTCGTTGGCGGCAGCGCGTTCGGTCTCGGTGCGTTACACTCACCCCCCCAAGGCCTTGCGCCCCATGATGATGGTTTACGGACTCAAGGACTTGATGACCGTCGACGGTTTATAGGGCGCTCTGTAGAGCTGCCGGCAGAATCCCTTTCCCGTGGAGTGGGATTCACGATAAATAAGCGAAACTAATGAACAAGTTAATGATTCGGGGTGGAAACCCCTTGATGGGTGATGTGCGGATCTCCGGTGCCAAGAATGCCGTGTTGCCCATCATGGCCGCCGGGTTGCTCTGCGAAACGCCCTGCGTGATTGAGAATGTGCCCCACCTCCAGGATGTGACCACCATGATGGAACTCCTGGGGGGAATGGGCGCGACGCTCACCATTTCCGACAAGATGAGTGTGGAAATCGATGCCAGCACCGTGCACAAGCTGATCGCGCCCTACGATCTGGTCTGCACGATGCGCGCTTCCATTCTCGTGCTTGGGCCTATGTTGGCGCGATTCGGTCGTGCCCAGGTTTCCCTGCCCGGCGGCTGCGCCATTGGCTCCCGCCCCGTGGATATCCATTTGCATGGATTGATGGCGCTGGGTGCCGAGATCACAGTCGAAAATGGCTATATTTCCGCCGAGGCCAAGCAATTGGTCGGCGCGCGTATTGTGATGGATCAGGCGACGGTCACCGGTACAGAGAACCTGATGATGGCCGCCGTGCTCGCGACGGGCGAGACGGTCCTGGAGAATGCCGCCCGGGAACCCGAGGTGGTCGATCTGGCGCAATTCCTGATCAAGATGGGCGCGGATATTCAGGGCGCCGGTACGGATGTCATCACCATTCGGGGCGTGAAAGCCTTGCAGGGTACGCATTATCGGGTCTTGCCGGACCGGATCGAGACGGGGACGTATCTCGTGGCGGCCGCCATGACCGGCGGCAAGGTCCGAGTTCGGGATACCAATCCCCGGTTACTGGATGCCGTGCTGGCCAAATTGACCGAAGCGGGTGCCAAACTCACGTTGGGTGAAGACTGGATCGAGTTGGACATGCAGGGTCGTCGTCCCAAAGCGGTCAATATTCGTACGGCGCCCCATCCCGGTTTCCCCACCGACATGCAGGCCCAGTTCATGGCGATGAATTGCATCGCCGACGGGACGTCAACCGTGGTCGAGACCATTTTTGAGAATCGGTTCATGCACGTTCATGAATTGCTTCGGATCGGTGCGGATATTCATGTCGAAGGCAATACCGCAGTTGTGCGCGGATTGCCCGAATTGACCGGCGCACAGATGATGGCCACGGATCTTCGCGCATCAGCCAGCCTGGTGTTGGCCGGTTTGGTTGCCACCGGTGAGACGACTATCAACCGGATTTATCATATCGATCGCGGCTATGAGTCGATCGAGGAAAAGTTGTCGAAACTGGGTGCGAACATCCAGCGCATCACACAATAAAAATCGTTTTTCAGCGGAATCTGCATGAGTCAGCAAAATATCATCATTGCCTTGTCCAAGGGACGCATCTTCAAGGATACCTTGCCGTTACTGGACCACGTGGGCATTCAGCCGCTGGATAATCCGGACACTACGCGCAAACTGATCCTCGACACCAATCACCCGCATATCAAGCTGCTGATTTTGCGGGCCTCCGATGTGCCGACCTATGTGCAGTATGGTGCAGCAGATCTGGGGGTGGCCGGTAAGGACGTGCTCATGGAGCATGGTGGGGATGGGCTGTTCGAACTGCTGGATCTCAAGATTGCCTGTTGCCGGCTGATGGTGGCCGGGCGCCCTGGCGCGCTGGATCACCCAGGTCGGTTGCGCGTGGCGACCAAATACACACATTCGGCAGAGTGCTATTTTGCCGAGCAGGGGCGACAGATCGAACTGATTAAGCTGTATGGCTCCATGGAGCTGGCGCCGCTTGTCGATCTGGCCGACTGTATTGTCGATGTGGTGGATACCGGCAATACCCTTCGGGCCAATGGTCTTGAGCCCCTGTTGCCCATTGCGGATATTTCTTCTCGCCTGATCGTGAATCGGGCCGCACAAAAAATGAAACATGCGGTGATTTCCGATCTGGTGTCCAATATTGAGCTCTATCTTCAAGGTGGTTCCCAAACATCATGATTAGACGCCTGAATGCAGCCGATCCGGGTTTCCCGGCGGCGATGAAAAAACTACTCGACTGGAGCAGCGTGGCCGACAAGGGCGTGCAAACCACGGTGGATACGATCATCCAGGCCATTCGCGATCGGGGTGATGCCGCCTTGCTGGAGTTCACCGCGAAATTCGACCGCCTTACCCTGCCATCGGCTAATGATCTGGCCTTTACAGAAGCGGAAATCGATGCGGCCGTGGCGCGAACGCCCGCCAAATTGCTTGACGCGCTCAGGGAAGCGGCTGGTCGGATCCGTGCTTATGCCGAACAGCAGAAGCTGCAGTCCTGGACGTATACCGAGGCTGACGGCACGGTGCTCGGTCAGCAGGTGACACCCTTGGATCGGGTGGGTTTGTACGTGCCGGGTGGCAAGGCCGCCTATCCCTCTTCGGTATTGATGAATGCCATTCCCGCACGGGTTGCGGGTGTCCGTGAGTTGATCATGGTAGTGCCGACACCGGATGGCGTGGCCAACGATACTGTGCTGGCGGCGGCGCGCGTGGCTGGTGTGGATCGGATTTTCCGTATCGGCGGAGCGCAGGCGGTTGCTGCTCTGGCCTACGGGACCGAAACGGTACCCTCGGTCGACAAGATCGTCGGGCCGGGCAATATTTATGTTGCCGCCGCCAAACGTGCGGTGTTTGGCAAGGTGGGCATCGACATGATTGCCGGACCATCCGAGATCCTGATCCTGAGCGATGGGCAGACAAACCCCGACTGGATCGCCATGGATCTTTTTTCCCAGGCTGAGCATGATCAGCAGGCTCAGGCTATTCTGGTTTCTCCGGATGGTGTCTTTCTGGATCGGGTGGCCGAGTCGATTGCCCGCCTGATTGAGACCCAGCCGCGTGCCGATATTATTCGCACCGCTCTGGCAGACAGGGGGGCTTTGATCAAAGTGGCGGATCTGGACGAAGCAATCGTTCTGGCTAATGAGATCGCGCCGGAACATCTGGAACTGTCTTTTGCCGGTGCGGAAGAACGCCTGTCCGAGATTCGTCATGCCGGTGCCATCTTCGTGGGCAAATACACGGCCGAGGCGCTTGGCGATTACTGTGCGGGGCCGAATCATGTCCTGCCGACGTCCGGCACGGCACGTTTTTCATCGCCGCTGGGCGTGTACGATTTCCAGAAGCGTTCCAGTATTATTCACTGTTCGGCATCGGGGAGTGTTGCGCTGGGTGAATTGGCGATGGTGCTGGCCGAGTCGGAAGGGCTGTACGCGCACGCCCAATCAGCCCGTTATCGTGTGGAAAGCCACCGTTAGACCGGGTCCGCGTGACGCATAAAGATCAAGAAGAAGGCGGGATATGAGTCAATCGTTTTGGTCACCGATCGTTCATGAACTGACACCCTATGTTCCCGGCGAGCAGCCCAAGGGCACGGGGTTGATCAAACTTAATACGAATGAAAACCCCTATGGCCCCTCGCCGAAGGTTCTGGCGGCCATTTCCGGCGTATTGAACGACAGCCTGCGGCTCTATCCCGATCCCACTGCAGCGGAATTGCGGCAAGCCATTGCCGATTATTACCGTTTAAGTGCGAATCAGGTTTTTGTCGGGAATGGTTCCGATGAAGTATTGGCCTTCGTGTTCCAGTCATTGCTGGCGCATGGCCGTCCAATTCTGTTTCCGGACATCAGTTATAGCTTTTATCCCGTGTACTGCCAGCTCTATGGCATCGATTACCGAACCATCCCGCTCAATGATCAAATGGCCATTGTGGCAAAAGATTATTTCGGCCCGGAGTCTGCGGGGATTGGCGGCATCGTGTTTCCTAATCCCAATGCACCCACCGGAAGACTCCTGCCGCTGGCAGAGATCGAGCGTATCGTGGCAGGGCACCCGGGTGTGGTGGTGGTCGTTGATGAAGCCTATATCGATTTTGGGGGTGAATCCGCGATTTCACTGATTGATCGCTATTCGAATCTGCTCGTCACGCAGTCGCTCTCCAAATCACGCTCCCTGGCTGGTTTGCGGGTTGGTCTGGCCCTAGGGCATCCGGATCTGATCGAGGCGCTGGTTCGGGTCAAGGACAGTTTCAATTCATACCCGCTCGATCGCCTCGCTCTGGCGGGGACTCAAGCGGCGTTCGCGGACGAGGCCTATTTCGAGGAGACGCGGCAGCGGATCATTGCCAATCGGGAGGCGCTGACGTCGGCATTGAAATCCCGCGGGTTCGACGTGATCCCCTCGGCGGCGAATTTCGTGTTCGCACGGCACCGCCAGTATGCGGGTGAAATGCTTTATCAGGGCCTGCGCGAACAATCGGTCATCGTGCGTCATTTCAACAAGCCCAGGATCGCTGATTATTTGCGCATTACGGTGGGCACAGACGACCAGAATCAAGCATTGTTGGCTGCCCTGGATCGCTTGGTGGCGCCCTGAATGCCATGAGGAAGACACGGAGGTTCATGGCCGCGCCAGCAATTTCGTGTTATAGTCTCAGCCCGTTTTCCGCAGGGGAAATGGTTTCTATGGTGTCTCGTATTCGTCCCTTCGCGACAATGCGCCGTGAACTCCGCCAGGCCCGGAAGGGAGCAACGGTAACGGTTGCCTTGGGTGCCGGAGATCGGCGGGTGCGGGACACCACCCCAACTGGAATTCACTCCATGTTTCTGGCATTCCTTCGATGAGCTATTTGGTCCTTGCACGCAAATGGCGTCCCAAGAGCTTTGCCGAAATGGTCGGTCAGGGTCATGTTCTTCAAGCGCTCACCAATGCGCTGAATCAATCCCGCTTGCATCATGCCTATCTGTTTACCGGCACCCGGGGTGTGGGTAAAACAACGGTTGCCCGTATTTTCGCCAAGGCCTTGAACTGCGAACAGGGCATATCCAGTACGCCTTGCGGGGTCTGTAGCGCCTGTACCGAGATCGATCAGGGCCGATTCGTCGATCTGATCGAGGTGGATGCTGCTTCCCGGACGGGCGTCGACGATACCCGGGAGCTGCTGGAGAATGTGGCTTATGCCCCGGTGCGCGGTCGATTCAAGATCTATTTGATCGACGAAGTGCATATGTTCTCCAAATCCAGCTTCAACGCTTTGCTGAAGACCTTGGAAGAACCCCCGGAACACGTCAAGTTCCTGCTGGCGACAACTGATCCGCAAAAATTGCCGGTCACAGTGCTATCCCGCTGCCTTCAATTCAACCTGCGCGCCTTGCCGCATGCGCAGATCCAGCGGCACCTGCTGGACATTGTTCGACGCGAACAGTTGTCATCGGATGATGCCGCCATGGATCTGATCGCCGAGGCGGCACAGGGCTCCATGCGTGATGCCTTGAGCCTGCTCGATCAGGCAATTGCTTATACAGGGGGCCACCTTGAGGCAGTGCAGGTTGGGCAAATGCTGGGCCTCAGCGATCAGAAAATGATCCTCGATGTCCTCGTCTCATTGGCAGAAAACGATGCGACTCGCCTCTTTGAATTGATCGATGAAGCGCTGGGACGCGGTGTCGAACCCAGTACCTTTCTTGATCAGATGTTGGAAAAAACACACCAGTTGGCATTATCCCAGTGGGTGCCGGATGCCCAAATGGCGAGTTATCCCCCCGTTCTGCAAACGCTGGACGCCCAGCGCCTCCAATTGTGGTACCAGATCGCGGGCACGGGACGACGGGATTTGGCGTGGGCGCCCAATGCCCGCATGGGCCTGGAAATGACCGTGTTGCGTATGCTTGCCTTCAGTCTGGATGCGGGCCAACCTGTTGTGTTGTCACCACCCCGTTCGTGCGAATCGCCTGCGATCCCGCCCCGACGTACCGCACCAATGCCATCCACACCGCCGCCGGCCGATGCGGTGCAGGAGCCGGTTCCCGAACCGTTGCGCCCCTCCGATGTACGGACGCATTCGCCTGATTCCTTGCCCCCTGAGTCCCCGAAACCGGTGCTGCTTACGAGCATCTCGGATGAAGATTGGCACGAGATCGTGACACACGTAGCTCAGCCCGCGCGCGCGTTGGCCGAGCGTTGTCACGTGCGCATGCAGGACGAAAAAATCATATTGACCGTCGCGCCGGGGTTTGCTGCCATGGCCAGTTCCAAGGCTCAGGAAAGCCTGCTGAAACAACTTGCGCAGCGGATGGATGTCAGTCGAATTCGTATCGAATTGGCGACAGAAACAGCGCCAGCAGGTGCTCGGCAAGCCGCCCCGGCCAGTCTGCCGTTGACACCTGCCGAGCGGCGTACGCAGCATGAAGAGCAGGATGTAGCCGCACGTATCCAATCAATTGACGAGCATCCTGCCGCACGGGCCCTTAAGGAACGGGCGAATGCGGAAATCGTTACCGAAACTATTCAGCCGGTTGTGCCGTTGACCGGTTCGGCTGAATAATGACTCTATTGAATCCAGGCAAGAGGAACTGAAAATGATGAAAGGTGGTATCGGCAACATCATGAAGCAAGCGCAGCAGATGCAGGAAAAAATGCAGCGCATGCAGGAAGAAGTGGCCAAGCTCGAAGTGACGGGTGAATCCGGCGCTGGGCTGGTGAAGATCACCATGTCGGGCAAGCACGAGGTTCGGCGCGTGCTGATCGATGACAGTCTGATGTCTGATGACAAGGAAATGCTGGAAGATCTCGTCGCTGCGGCCATCAATGATGCCGTTCGACGCGTGGAGATCGATCAGCAGGAGAAGATGGCTGGCATCACGGCCGGGATGAATCTGCCTGCCGGCTTCAAGATGCCCTTCTGACCGTCTATCGCGCGGCCTGAAACCCCATGATGATCTCTCCCAAGTTTACCGAGCTAGTCCGCGCCTTGCGCTGCTTACCCTCTGTGGGTGCCAAAACGGCACAGCGTATGGCCTTGCAGTTGATCGAACGTGATCGGCTTGGTGCGCAGCATCTGGCGGACATGATCGTGCAGGCATTGGGGAGTATCGGTCGATGCCAACAGTGCCAAGCACTCTCGGAAACCCCAATGTGCACGATCTGTGCGGATCAGACCCGTAACAAATCGCAGTTGTGTATCGTTGAATCCCTGACGGATTGGATGGCTATTGAACAGTCCGGTGCTTTTCAGGGCTATTATTTTCTGTTGTCCGGACGGTTATCGCCGCTGGATGGTATCGGTCCGCAGGAAATCGGTATTGAACAGCTCCGGCTTAGGCTTGAGGATCCCGCGATCGAAGAGGTGATTTTGGCAACCAGTGCCACCATCGAGGGGGAAGCCACGGCCAACTACCTGATGACGATGATGAAGAATGATCAATATCGCGTGACTCGGTTGGCTCAGGGGGTGCCCATGGGCGGTGAGCTGGAGTATCTGGATGGACACACGCTTGCTTTGGCCATGAAATCCCGGCGTCCGATCACTGAGGGGTAAACACGCGCACTCAGGCGATGAACAGGGCGCGCCAATCGTGAAAATCGGGATTATTCTTTTCGTACTGCAACTCCACGCCCAGTTGATACCGATTGTCGGCATGCTCTGCGATGAGGGGCATTGAGCGCGCCACCACACCACTCACAAAAAAATGCTCGTTGTGCTCCTCGAATTTGACGGCCAGTTGTATTTGAGTGCCGACAACAATCGGTTCGTTCAGCGTGATGTTGATACCGCTGGCGCTGACATCCACGAGATGGGCGTTGTGAATGGTGCCCGGTGGGGTTTTTACGCGTAGCAGGACATTGCCATGTTTCCGCTTGCGATTGAAATCACGGCGATCATTATTCGTGTCAGGTGCGGTATCAATACGGTTCTTGACATCTTTTGGTGGGCTCTTAGTGTTATCCATGGTTTTACGTACCCATTTTTTCTAGTTCATGGATCAGTTTTTCACGCGCGCTATTGAATTGCGCATTGTCAAAAACCGGATGACTTCTATGTTCAATAATGTCTTTAAATATTTGGGCCAAGGGAAGAAAAAGAGTAAGTTCTCCGTTCCTGTTCGAGAAATTGACGACGCCCAACTCAAAGTTTATCGAGCTCACCTTTAAACGGCGAAGGGCGGCACCCTCGGTGGTAAACACCTGAAACCACTCGTCGCTAAGCACGTATTTATTGAAGAATTCGATGACCTGTGGGTTCTTGACCGCTTCG
Organism: Halothiobacillus sp.; assembly: GCA_035531235.1. GTDB lineage: Bacteria > Pseudomonadota > Gammaproteobacteria > Halothiobacillales > Halothiobacillaceae > Halothiobacillus. The sequence goes on from DATKTJ010000048.1 coordinate 42,257, forward strand.
TGATATTTCGAGTTCTCTTCGGCCAATCGATCCTGGGGCTCATCTTTTTCATCGTCATGGGCACGAGGTTCCTCAGGCAGATTGTGCTGCGTCACCAATGGTGATTCAGGCTCAGTAGTCATGTCCGTTTGAATTGAGGCTGACGCCGTTAAATGAGCTGCTTCAGTATCTTCTGCTTCAGGTGCCGTCCGCGGAGCAGACTGTATTGGCTCAGTGCTTGGTGGTTGTGTTGGCAGGTGAATGTGACTATCGGATTCCGGGGCATTAAAAGGGGTAGAGGCGGCTGGTGATACCAGCACTTTTGGTTCTGGCTCAACAGGGGCCGGTATGGCGGACCATACACTTTCCAGATAGGTTTGGTAGCGATCAATCGAGGGAAGGTTCTGACCCTCAACCCCGCGGTTGAAATTGCCGCTTTGAGTGTGGCGAAGCAGATCTTTGATGTTGCTGCTGAGCTCGATGACTGACTTCGCGCTGGTTGGCGTCACCGCCTCCAGTTGAATCATCCTGTCGAGAACCGAGTTGGCTTCGTGCCATTCGTCACATTGGCGCCCGTGGGTCATCAGGATTTGCACGAGAAAAGGAGCCCAGGCTTCTTCAATGAACACTTGTGCCGGCGCGCTCATGACAACGCTTTGGACTTTGTCACGAATGATGCTGGCAATACGGTCACGGCAACGGGCCAATACCTCGGGATGCCGGTTTTGAATGGCATTCAGCGCAACTTCATCATTCTTACTCGACCGCCCATCGATTCGGTAGAGATCGCGAAGGGTCTGGGGAAACGAGAATTTCAGGCCGCTTGCTTCGGTAATGACATTGGAAACCAATGCCTCGATCTGGATGATCTTGTCGATATCCAAGCTTGGATCGGAGCCAATGACCGCGAGCTCGTTGACGATGGTCCGGGCCGGATTATTAATCTGGCTGAAGAAATTGGCATCGTCAAAGGCGGTATGTAGTAGAACGGTCTGGAGGATGTGAATCTGTTTTTTGATGACAGGATTGATTTGCGGGTCATTGATAATATCGGCAATAACGGCGCCGACTAGGCGCAGTATTTCTTTGTCTTTGGTTGCAATCAGCACTTTGGCCGTGGCATTTTTATTCTGTTTTTCAACCTCCGCAACGAAGGCATCCGTGAAATCATCCGGCTGGATATTGGATGCCTTGCGAAGAATGAGTTTTTTTCGTGACAATAAATTCTGAAGAATGGGCAGGGGCTCTATATATTCTTCTTGAGTCAGCGAGGCATTGGCTTCATCAAGAACACCAAGAATGCTTTCACGGTCGAACATTTCATTGAAAATGTTTTCGAGTTCGCTGAATTCATTGCCTCTGATCGATTTGATTTGTGGCAACACGCCCAACTGAACGAGATGATCATTCATGAGCATATACATCGGCTCAAGCTTGATCAGCACCTGATTGCCCAGGACGCGAATGATGTCTTTCTTGAGTGGCTTCTTGAATATTTTTATATTTATTAGAAAGGCAGAAACGATGGCGGGCAGTGTCAAAAACCGTTCCGGGATGAATTCGGGGTTTGATTGACTGAGGAGCTTGATTCTGGATTCAAACTGGGCGTGTTCCATGCCATAGCGCGCCTTGGCATGTGCAATCATGTCCTCAATCAACAGGCTCAGGGTGCGATCATGAACCAGATCGAGCCAGGCCTTGGGAATGCTTTGTTCCAGGTCACTTCGTGAAATACTCGCGAAGAAATTTTCTTCAAAGGGTTGAAGATTCGTCTTGAGCGATTCGATCAGTTCGAAGAACTCCGCTTTATCTTCCTGGTTAATAGTATGTTCGGCTCGTGAAAAAAGCTTTTTTTCAATATCGCTGAATAGGCTTCTGAATGCACTGGATAATGCAGCCCTTGCCAGGCTACTCAGCTCAATTCGAATCTGTTCTGCATTGATGTTTATCCGGTTCATCATGTGTTTATCCCTAAATGATCTCCGTATAGATGTCCGAATAGGCTTTTGCGCTCACAATCCAATCGTGGTCTTCAGCCATGCCCTGTTTCTGAATATCCTTGAATATTTCCCTGTTGTTGTAAATGGAAATGAAATAGTCGAGTGACCATTTGATGGCATTTACGTCCAAATGATCGATGACAATACCGGTCGCACTGTGATCCTCAATGCTGTTGGGATGTATGTGCTTGACGGTATCCGCGAGGCCGCCCACGCGATGCACGATGGGAATGGCGCCATATTTCAGGCTATAGAGTTGATTGAGTCCGCAGGGTTCAAAACGGCTGGGCATGATGAAGGCATCGCCAGCGGCTTCCAGTTGATGTGCAAGACGTTCGTCGTATCCGATACGAACAGCAACCTGATTCGGTCGTTTGTGTGCGATTGATTGCAGGGCGTTTTCGAATCGCTTCTCTCCTGAGCCCAAAATGGCAAATTGCACCTGTCGGTCTTCAAGTTCCTTGATGGCCTGGATGAGTAGGTCAATGCCCTTTTGTTCGACCAGGCGGCCAATATGGACGACAAGTGGGATATCCGCATCGACGGGTAGTCCTAACGATGACTGAAGTTCGGTCTTGTTGACCGTCTTGTCATCGAGTTGCGCGATTGAGTAGTTTTTTTGGATGAAGGGATCGGTTGCCGGATTCCAATCGTCGCCAATCCCGTTGAGAATGCCGCGCAACTGATTTTTTTTGTTACTCAGCAGTCCATCCAGCCCATAACCGAATTCCGGGGTTTGCACTTCCTCGGCGTAGGTCGGGCTGACCGTCGTGATGAAATCGGAAAAGACGATACCGCCTTTCAGGAACGACATGTTGCCCCAGTATTCGAGCGCATCGTCCTTCCAAAGCGTCCAGGGCAGTCCCAGGCGTTCGAAGGTATTTCGATCGTAGACGCCCTGGTAGGCGAGATTGTGGATTGTGAATAGCGTTTTCGGTGTCGCGCTCTCTGAAAGCAGGGCCGGAATCAGGCCGGTTTGCCAATCGTTGCAGTGAATGATATCCGGAACCCAGTCGTCGACCAGGGCACTGGTGGCGAGTGATACGACGGCACGGCAGAAGAGGGCGAATCGCTCGGGGTTGTCATGCCACGGATTGCCGTCCGGCCCCATGTACGGATTGCCCTGACGCGCGGAAAAGACCGGGTGATCCACCAGGTAGACGGGTACGTTACTGTCGGGCAATTGGGTTTGTGCAATTTCGATGGGTTGGCCCAGGATCGAAAGATTGCCGATGGTTTGCAGGGGATGAGCCTGGTCAATTTTCAGGCTTGCATATCTGGGTGTGATGACCCGGACGTCGATGCCCAGCTGAGCCAACGCCTTGGGTAAGGCGCCGGAAACGTCAGCCAGCCCACCCGTCTTGATCAGGGGATAAATTTCGCTGGTCGCAAACAATATTTTCATTGACGTGTTCCTGCTCGGTCTCATCTGATCTTGATAACAATTGCGCATAACGAGGGAAGGTTGATATCGATACTGGCGTCTTTCCCGTGCGAGGGTATATGGATGTTATGCCGTAAGGCAATGTCGTGGTTGCTGCCGCCAAACATTTCGTGATCCGTATTGACAAGTACATCCATTCGCGACGCCTGTGGAATGCCAATTCGGTAATTGTCCCGTACCACGGGGGTGAAGTTGATGATCGTGAGCAGCGTGCTGTCGTCACTGTGCCTTAAATAACTGATGATCGAATTCTGGCGGTCATCGCAGTCATTCCATTCGAAGCCGGCGCCCTCGAAATCACGCTCGTGCATTGCGGTTTCATTTTTATAGCAATGACCTAATGTGCTGGTGAGCCGATCAATACCCTGGTGCAAGGGATATTGGCACATCCACCAATCCAGTGGGCGTTCCTCGCTCCACTCATTTCCTTGGCCAAATTCATTGCCCATGAACAGCAGTTTCTTGCCGGGATAGGTGAATTGATAGGCCAGGAGGACTCGGAGATTCGCAAAACGTTGCCACTCTTCGCCGGGCATCTTGTTCAGCAGGGAGCCTTTGCCATGCACGACTTCATCATGGGACAGCGGCAGAATGAAGTTTTCGGTGAAACAATACAGAAAACCGAAGGTGAGATTGTTGTGATGATACTGTCGGTTGATGGGGTCTTCCTGGAAATAACGCAGCGTATCGTTCATCCAGCCCATGTTCCATTTCATGGAGAACCCCAGGCCACCGACTTCGGGTGGCCGGGATACCAGCGGCCAAGCTGTCGATTCTTCAGCCATGACCAGCGTGCCCGGGTTACGGGTTTGCGTCACATGATTCAGTTGTCTCAAAAATTCGATGGCTTCCAGATTCTCACGTCCACCAAAGGCATTGGGGAGCCAATCGCCGATATTGCGTGAGTAATCGAGATAGAGCATGGATGCAACTGCATCCACACGGAGTCCATCCAGATGCATTTCCTCGATCCAGTACAGGGCGGAGGCAATCAGGAAATTGCGGACTTCGTTGCGGCCGTAATTGAAAATCAGGGTGCCCCAATCGCGGTGTTCGCCGCGGCGTGGGTCTTCGTGTTCGTAGAGTGGGGTTCCGTCAAACTTGGCAAGGGCAAACTCATCGCGCGGGAAATGGGCGGGCACCCAGTCCAGAATGATGCCGATACCCGCTTCATGGGCCCGATTCACGAAGTATCTGAACTCATCCGGTGTGCCAAATCTCGACGTCGGTGCGAAATAACCCGTCGTTTGGTATCCCCAGGAGCCATCAAACGGATGCTCGGTAATGGGTAGCAGTTCGATATGGGTAAATCCCCGCTCCTGCACGTAAGGAATCATCTGGTCTGCCAGTTCCGTATAGGACAGAAATTTCCCCTCGTTCATCCGCCAGGAACCCAGATGCACCTCATAAATATTCATGGGCGCCTTGAGCCAGTCGCGGCTGCGCCGTTCGTTCAGCCAAACCTCATCGGTCCAATGGAAATCGCTGGGACCCATGACCTTGGCCGCCGTTTGGGGGCGGAGTTCGAAATGTCTGCCCATGGGGTCCGTACGAACCGAAATGGCGCCCGTCGCCCGGTTGCGAATTTCGAACTTGTACAGATCGTTAATGCCGAGGCCGGGGATGAACAGCTCCCATATTCCGCTGTTACCGCGAACACGCATGGGGTGCCGACGTCCATCCCAGGTGTTGAAATCGCCGACGACGCTGACGCGCTCAGCATTGGGTGCCCATACGGCGAAACGTACACCTTCGACCTGATCGATCGTGGTCAGATGAGCACCCATCATTTGCCATAGATTGAAATGCTTCCCTTCACCGAAGAGATACAGGTCCATTTCGCCCAAGGTTGGCAAAAAACTATAGGGATCGATGCTTTCGTAGGTTTGTCCGACCAGGGTTTCGATCAGAAGCACCGGGTGCTCCGGTAGGTCGTTCGCGGCATGAAGACTATGGAAAACACCGGGGAACCGGACATCGGCCTTCAAAGGGGTATGGTTTCCGTTCGATAGGCGTGCCCAGACCTGCCGGGCCTGTGGCTGGAATGTATGAAAACGTACCTGGCCCTGATTGTCAGGATGCCGGCCCAGCAGGGCGAAGGGGTCGTGAAGTCTCGCTTCGATTAGGGCTTGGAGGTCGAGGGTCATCAGCAGGCTTCCTAGGATTCAGACACCGGTTGTCAGATTTCGATACAGTTTTTCATTATCACTCATCCAGGGCTTTTGCCGAACACGAGATTTCAGTTGCTGTCTTATCAATGGGTTGCGGTGATTTTTTTTGTGCATCAAGGCATAAACATATTTGCGTAACCGACCTTCAGGGAAAATATCGATCCAGCGCATGCGATATTCCATTGTGCCTGATTGAGAACAGTTTTTGGGCGCATGTACGATTCTCGAGAATAAGACGTGTTCAGGGTACTTTTTCATAAAAGCAGTGCTTTGCCCTCATACTTTTTTTATGGCTGATGCTGACATTCATTGATCGGGCTTGTCACGAGACTTTCAAGAAAAAAAAGGATGCTGTCTGCTGAAAATTAAATTTCGACAACTTTTCTTGACGATCCAGATGATAGGGTACGATTATGATGGGGAGGGTGACCCTCTTTGCTCAACGTGCAAAGCACTCACTGTTAACATGGGAAACAGATATGCGAATTGATAGCCCTAAACGATTAGTTAGCCGAATTACTCGCGATACGCTGGCTTTGGTCCTTTCAGGTGGTCGAGGCTCGCGCCTCAAGCAACTTACCGATTGGCGTGCAAAACCCGCCGTTCCCTTTGGCGGCAAGTTTCGAATCATTGATTTCCCGTTGTCGAACTGCGTCAACTCGGGCATTCGTCGTGTTGCCGTTCTCACGCAGTACAAGGCTCATTCCCTGATCAAGCACATCCAGATGGCGTGGGGTGCCAACCATATGGCTCGGGATGAATTCGTGGAGCTTCTGCCCGCTCAGCAGCGAATCAATGAAAAATCCTGGTATAGCGGTACCGCCGATGCCGTTTATCAAAATATCGATATTTTACGCACACATGATGCTGAATATATTCTTATACTCGCTGGAGACCATATTTATAAAATGGACTATGGTCCCATGATCGCCTATCACGTCGAAAATAATGCTGACTTGACAATTGGCTGTATTGAGGTTCCGGTTGAAGAAGCCAGTGCCTTCGGTGTAATGGGTGTTGACGGTTTCGGCCGTGTGAATATGTTTTTAGAGAAACCGGAAAATCCGCCAATAATGCCCAACTCTGAGAATTCCTCTTTGGCCTCCATGGGTATTTATGTATTTAATACGAAGTTTCTTTTTGAGCAATTGATCCGTGATGCGGACGATCCAAACTCGGATCATGATTTCGGTAAAAATATTATCCCCCGTGTGATCAAGCATTATCAGGTATTTGCTTATCCCTTCCGTGAAATGCAATCCGGAAACCAGGCCTACTGGCGGGATGTGGGGACGATCGACTCATACTGGGCGGCCAATCTCGAATTAATCGGCGTGACGCCGGATCTCAATTTATACGATACCGAGTGGCCTATCTGGACGCATCAGGAACAGTTGCCGCCGGCCAAATTCGTGTTTGATGAAGATGGGCGCCGGGGTATGGCCGTGGATTCCATGGTGTCCGGTGGTTGTATTATCTCGGGTGCCGTTGTGCGTCATTCATTGTTGTTTTCGAATGTGGTTGTGCATGAGCAGGCTTCTGTCTCCGATTCGGTGATTTTGCCCAATGTCGTGATTGGTGAGCGGGCACGGATTAAAAAAGCAGTTATCGACAAAGGATGCATCATCCCCGAAGATATGGAAATCGGTTTTGATCCGATTGCCGACAAGGCGCGTTTCGAGGTAAGTCCGAACGGTATTGTGCTGGTGACCCCAGACATGATCGGACAACAATTGCATATGGTGCGATGAATGAAGCGAAAAAAACTCCCTGTCGTTCTTTGCTGGCATATGCACCAGCCCGAGTATCGCGATCCCCGCGATAAGGTCTACCAGCAACCCTGGACCTATCTGCATGCCATCAAGGATTATGTCGACATGGTCGCGCATCTGGAGCGATATCCCGATGCGCGGGCGGTTGTAAATTTCGTGCCGATTTTGCTGGAGCAGTTGGACGATTACGCCAAACAGGTTGACGCCTATGCGGTCAGTCAGAAAATTGAGCAGGTTCGAGATCCACTGCTGCAATCTTTGGTTCAGCCGTCTGCATTGACGGATCCTGCATCGCGCATGCATGTCGTGCGGGCATTGATGCGGGCCAACGAATCGCGTTTGATTCGTCGTTTCGAACCGTTCAACGACTTGATTGATCTTGCTCGATCCATTTCCTCTACGACCACAGACGGACGCTATCTGAGCGATTCCTTTATCGGGGATATCTCCGTGTGGTACCACCTTGCCTGGATGGGGGAAACCGTACGGCAGAACAATCAACTGGTTCAGAGGCTGACGGTCAAGGCAACTAATTTTGATGATCAGGATCGCTTGCAACTGTTTCTGCTGATCGGCTCTTTGATATCCGGCATATTTCCCCGTTATCGCGCATTGGCGGAACAGGGCCGTATCGAACTGTCGATGACCCCTTATGCCCATCCGATCATGCCGCTGCTGCTCGATATGCAGGCCGGCAAACAGGCCAGTCCGCATGATCCTCAGCCACAGCATGTTTCCTATCCCGATGGGCCGGAGCGCGTGCAGTGGCATTTGTCCCATGGTCTGGATGTTTTTCAGCGCTATTTCGGCATTCGTCCCAGTGGCTGCTGGCCATCCGAGGGGGCGATTTCCGAACCCACCGTTCAGGCCCTGGCACAGGCCGGATTCAGCTGGTTGGCCAGTGGTGACCAGGTGTTGGCGAATTCGCGCGCCCGGCATGGTCATGTCGACAACACCTGCCGCCACCATGTGTGGCAATTCGATCACCTGTCGCCAGCCATTTTCTTTCGCGACGACGGCCTTTCCGATCTGATCGGTTTCGATTACCAGAACTGGCATGCCGACGATGCCGTCACGAATTTTATTAGCCACCTCGAAAGTATTCATACCACCTGCGACAGTGAGGATGCTGTGGTGTCAATTATCCTGGATGGCGAGAATGCCTGGGAATTCTATCCGGATAACGGCTTCTGGTTCCTTGATACCTTGTATAAACGGCTCAGCAATCATCCCACTCTTGAATTGACGACGTTCTCGAAAGTCGTGGAACAAAGTCTGAAACGCCGGAATCTTCAGCATCTGGTCGCTGGCAGTTGGGTGCATGGGAATTTGGCAACTTGGGTCGGCAGCCCCGCGAAAAATCGTGCCTGGGACATGCTTATTGATGCGCGCACTGCTTTCAAGAAGGCGCGTGGTGCTGGGCATTGGGATAGTGAAACGCTGGCTGCGAATCTCCAGCAACTCGCAATTTGCGAGGGATCGGACTGGTTCTGGTGGTTCGGTGATTACAATCCGGGCGATGCGGTTCGGGATTTTGACCAGCTCTATCGTTTGCAACTCTCTCGACTCTACGAGTTGATTGCCCAGTCTGCACCACTCAACCTTTCCGAGCCTTTGTGTATCGGTGCGCAAGGAAGTGATCCGACGACGGCCGAGGCGGGCGGTGTCATGCGGCGAGGTCAATGAATATTTTCCGTAAGATATCGTCGCCCCCGGTGCCAAAGAAAGAAATGCCCTGTGCCCAACGACGAGCGGGTGTTCTGGCACCCATATTCAGTTTGCCGGGCGGTGATTTTGGTGACTCAGCTTTTGCATTCATCGATTTTCTCGCGCGTAGCGACACCTCGGTCTGGCAGGTGTTGCCGCTGAGCCCGCCGCTCATGGATGGCTCCCCGTATCAGTGTGCTTCTTCTTTTGCGATCAACCCCGCATTTCTCTCGCATGATCGCTTGCTTGGTGATTCGGGGTTTGCCGCGCGGGCGAATCTCGAAGACCGACTTAAGGGTCGACATCTGAAACGCGACGTAAAATCTGCGCTCAAGCAGTTCCAGGAAAGGGAGCGCCACTGGCTGCCGGATTATGCGCTGTTTATGGCGATTAAGGGGCAGATGGGTGGAGGGGCCTGGATGACATGGCCGCATTCCCTGCGCGATCGGAACGCGAGGGCGCTGGAAACCTTTGCCAAGGTTCATGAAGATCTGATTCAGGACATTGTGTTCGAACAGTTCCTCCTGGATCGTCAATGGCTGGAAATCGTGCGGGCCGCTCATCAGCAAGGAATTTTGCTTTATGGGGATCTCCCCATTTTCGTAGCGGGCGACTCGGCGGATGTGTGGGCCAATCGCGCGCAATTTCTGCTTGATGCTGATGGCCAGCCCACGGTCGTCGCCGGGGTCCCGCCCGATTATTTTTCTGCGACCGGCCAGCGGTGGGGAAATCCGCTCTATGCCTGGTCGAAAATGGAGGCCGACGGGTTCTCCTGGTGGCGCGCCCGGTTCAAACGCCAGGTCGATTTATTCGATTGGGTTCGTATCGACCACTTTCGCGGCCTGGCGGCCTATTGGTCGATTCCGGCGGAATGCGACACGGC
>DATKTJ010000049.1:0-9145 GCA_035531235.1 Halothiobacillus sp.
ATAGCCTCCTAACGCAAGAGGACGCCGAAACGGTATTCGATCAAAGTCCCTTTCACCAGCAGTCAAATCGCGCAGGGTGCCTATGTGCCACAGTTATTCCGCTCTCACATTGCGATGGCGACGTAAAACTACTCCTTGAAAGCTGGGGAGGGGAGTCTGCCTACTTCTGGCTGTCTGATGAGCGAGTAGCCGAGACCCTAAAGAGCATAGGCACGCCGCGGATTATCGAGATAGAAACTGCCCTCACGGACAAACTAAACGGCTATCAAGTCGCGGCAACAGTTTTAGCTGCGTGGGCGCGCAAACTTGGCGCGCCAGCCGCTCTTTCGGGATGCGATCTTTTTATTAGAGAGTGCATTGATACCGCGAAAGTCCTTCGTGTACATACCAAGGGGGACAACTCCTTTGAGGCTGTTAGAACAACCTATCCAGTCGGCGTCGGCGCACTCCTAGAAGAGGACAATGAATCCACCACCTAACAATTCCGTCGAGAGGGACGGTTTGCAAGCTGCGCTTGCAAATACCCTTCGCCGCTATGCGGCTACGGCAGCCCCTCACATCAAACGTTATGCACTACGGTGATTCGGGGTGTTTTCTATCAGCAGTCCGGCAGCCAAATCAGGCTGCAAACAAACCCCAAATTCCGGCTCGCGCATCGTCGGGGCTTGGTGCATAGTGGCAAACAAGGTGCAACTTACAGGGAGGTTCCGCACATCATGCGTTTGCAGTCTTGTCATCATTCCGCGCCTAACATCACGCTCAACCCGACCGCCCACCGGCTGCGCCGCTGGGTTCCCTCCGCGCGTTGCGCTCCGTCGGTGGGCGAGCTTAAACTTGTACCCCAAACTATGCAGAGGTAAAACACAATGGCGAACGCACTTTCGGTTGCTGGCCCCGGTTCAAAATACAAAATGCCAGATGCCCGTCCCGCAGGTTATTTGGATGGGCTATGGCATGGCTACTTTGCACTCCCTGCGTTGTTCATTAGTTTCTTCAACTCTGATGTTGGGGTATATGAATCAAACAATAACGGTGCGTGGTATGGCTATGGCTTCACGATTGGGATAATGTTTACTATTGGGATTATCGTTACTACTTTTCTTTCAAATTTCAATTTTTCATGAGTTCTAAATCACTCATCAGCTTGTATTGCAACAAGCGGATGCAATGGGACGGCCTAAAGGCTGCCCCTGATTCATGGCGTTAGGCGTTACAAAATGAACCGACCACGCTAACCACCTATGAATACAGATCGAGCATGGGAATCCTATGGTCACGACAATCCTTACTTCGGGGTTCTCGCAGACGAACGATTCCGTGGAAAGACGCTGAGCGATACTGCGCTTAACGAATTTTTCGCATCCGGCAACGCAGATGTCGGCCGGGTGCTTATGAACATTGACCGGCATCTTACCGCCCCTCCACGCATCAAGGCTCTTGACTTCGGGTGCGGTGTCGGTCGGTTGGCAATTCCCTTGGCCCAACATTTTACGACAGTTGTCGGCGTTGATATTTCTCCGTCCATGCTGCGTGAGACAACCGTTAACGCGCAGCGATTGAATGTCGGAAATCTGCGTCTTTGCGAGCGGCTATCCGAGCTGGCGGCCGAACGGGAGACATTCTCGTTCGTTAATACCCTCATTGTTCTGCAACACATTCCCGAAGAACGCGGGCTTGCCTTTATAGAGCAACTGCTCGAATTGTTGAGTAAAGGGGGTTGCGGCGCCATTCATCTGACGTATGCACGCGAACAGTATCGGCAGACTTTGGGCGCAAAGCCACTTTCTTCACGCGTCATAGAGGCCCTTCGACGCCCGGTTTCTGGCTTGCATCGAAAATTTTCAGGTCGCGATCCCGAAATGCAGATGAATTCATACCAGATGAACAAGGTGTTGTTTCTGCTTCAATCAAATGGGATCACTGAATATTTCTCAGAATTCACTAACCACAGTGGCTACCTGGGGATTACTTTATACTTCAGAAAGCCATAATCATTGGATCATCGCCAATAGCGACGCCTAACCCTGCGCCTAACACGGACGCGGATGTTCTCCAGCAAGCTGTGCTTGCGTTTGCCGGTTAGCTCGACATTAGGCCGCTCTTGGGGCTCTGTGCCCATTCGCCCATTACTGACTTGCGCAGAAATCGTGCAGGCCGGTGCGTTCAAATCTTAGGCATTCATAATGAACGAGATCAAGCCAATCAGGACAGAGTTTGCTTGGTATGATGCGTCATTACTCACGGTGTTGATTTAGAATTCCTATGAAAGCCGTGGGCTATTTTTTAATAGGCTTATATCTTCTTGGAATTACTGCGTACGCCGCCTGGACGGGAGAGATTCCAGGGCGCAATGGGTCTGGTGCAGTTACCGTTGCGACCGATCCATTGCTTTTCTGGTTCGGAATTGCTGGCTTTAGCTGCATTGGACTGGGTCTCATCTGGCTGGCTATCTTTCGAAGATAGCTTGTAGGAAGGGTAGGGTGCGGAGAAATCTGTTAAAAACTAACAATCAAGCTAACGTTGTGTTCCGGGCGATTTGCTACACGCACTCCGTAGCTCTGCGCTGGGCCTTTTATCCGATAGGTAGCCCCCCGAGCTCGGCTACAGTTCACTCAGGGTCTGAGGGGTGCAACTGGGAGGAAAATCCATGAATGAGTCGACCATCCGGAAGTCAGTGTTGGCCTCCACGGTCAAGGGGCCGCAGGCACGGGTATCAATGGGGGTTCGATGCGCAGCATGGTTTGCCGTGCTGATGTTTGCGAATCTTCCTGCTTTAACCTTTGCCCAATCTCCATGCCCGGGAATTCACGTAAAGATCATGAACATAAAAAACAGCAAAGGAACCGTCTCGTGCGCGCTGTTTGAATCACAAAAGGGTTTTCCTACTGAATTCCTGAAATTTGCAACGAATATCATGACCATCAAAATTCGAAAGTCTCAGGCACGTTGCGATTTTGAAGATATCCCGCCCGGTACGTACGCGTTGGCCGTCGTACATGACGCAAATATGAACGGCAAGCTGGATACCAACTGGTTGGGCATCCCTACGAAAGGCTACGGTTTTTCAAACGATGCAAAAGCCTCGATGGGGGCACCTTCGTTCGATGCAGCCAGGTTTCCGTACGATGGGCGGACCCTGGATATGACGATCAGCTTGCATTACTGAGCGATTTTGTATGACTGCTGAAAACATTGAACCGGCTGACATCCTCGAATACTGGTATTCCGAGTCGATGCAGAAGCATTGGTTTTCCTCAACGCCTGCGTTGGATGGGGAGATCAGGGAAAAGTACCAGCGGCTATGGGAACGTGCGGCGGAAGGTGAACTGGATCATTGGCAAGACTCACCCGATGGGGCGCTGGCGCTGGTAATTGTGCTGGATCAGTTTCCCCTCAATATGTTTCGCGGCAAGCCCGAATACTTTCGTACGGAACGAAAGGCCGTTGAGGTCACGTTGGATGCCTTGAAGAAAGGCTTCGACAAACAGTTGAGCAAGGATCGGCTGGGATTTCTGTTGATGCCGCTGATGCACAGTGAACGGATCGAGGAGCAGGACCTGTCGGTCAAGCTATTCCATCAATATGAATTGACGGCCAATATCAAGTTTGCGGAGCACCATCGGGAACTCGTCCGGAAATATGGCCGCTTCCCGCACCGCAATGCGATCCTGGGCCGAGAAAACACCCCGGCAGAAGTCGAGTATCTGGCTTCAAAGAATGCCTTCAAAGGGTGATCTTAATTCCCCAGCGTATCTGCTGCGCATGTGTGTGTCTGATGGATTTTTTTGGACAGAAAATACGTGGATCATTGAGTTCCACTTGACCAGGGCGGGTAATTTCATCGAGAGGCGGCATAACCGGCACTTGCCGCATTTCCTGCGCGGCCCTGCCGCTGTGTCCGTCTCTCGCGTAAAATGCCTGGCTTCTGATTATCTCGCCCCGGTACGCATCAACAGTGAAATCAACAGCACCCATTGGCGTTTTCGATTCGGGCGTGGGGGGCTTGTCGGTCTATCAGGCCATTCGCCACGCACTACCCGCCGAGCACATCATTTATGTCGCAGATTCCGGCAACGCACCGTACGGAGACCGTACGCCCGGTTTCATTGAAGATCGTGCGGTCGCCATGACCGAGTTTCTTATCGCGTCGGGCGTGAAGGCTGTTGTTGTCGCCTGCAATACGGCGACAGTGATCGCTGTCGAAAGCCTGCGAAGGCAGTTTGCGTTACCCATCATCGCGCTTGAACCGGCAATAAAGCCTGCCATCGAACGCACACAGTCGGGAACCGTCGGCGTTCTTGCAACCCGCAGAACGCTGGAGAGTCCGGCTGTAGAACGGCTGTGTCGCGAATACGGAGCACGGGCTCGCGTTATTCTTCAACCGTGTCCCGGGCTCGTGGAAAGCGTCGAACGTGGCGAAATGGATAGTCCGGCCACCACTGATCTCATTTGGCACTATGTTGCGCCGCTCATCGCGGCTGGCGCAGACACGTTGGTTCTGGGATGTACGCATTACGCGTACTTGGCGCGTCAAATCCAAGCGATCGTTGGGCCTGATGTAACCATACTTGACTCATCTGCGGCTGTTGCGCGTCAGGTGGTGCGTCGTGTCGAGACGACCGAAAGGGCGCCGTTCGGTGGCCGTCCGGCACATGACCAGTTTTTCACGACGGCTGCATCTACGCGTCAAGCAAGTGTCGTTATGTCCTTACTGTTGGGGCAAGCCGTCGAGGTTCTCCATGCAGAGGGGCTTACCCCGAGATCACGGATCGTGGAGCGGGCCAGAAACAAGATCTGATCTGCCCCTGATTTTCCTGCCCGTTAGCATTCCACACGCTTGGCTGCGACCAGCGTGAAAAATATAGATTTACTGACGTTAAAAAGGCCACCAATCCGGTTGGATGGTGGCCTTTGAACATCGTGCATCAGGGGCATCAGCCTGTCATGAAGACAGTGCTTGAATGACACCGATTATTTGGTGCCGGTTACGTCGACTTCTACACGGCGATCGGGTTGTAAGCATTTAATGAGTGCTTTGGTCGCTTTGGTTCCTTTGCACTCACCCGGTTTTGTGACTGGATCAGCGCCATCAACACCTGTGGCGTTAATTTTATTGGCGGGGATTCCTCCAGTCGTAACCAGATAATCCTTAACTGATTCGGCTCGGCGGGTTGACAGCTTCAGGTTGTAGGCATGGGAACCAATTCGATCCGTATGTCCGATGATTGTAATCACGTCATAATCGGTGCCGCTCAAATCAGATACGAGCTGATCAAGCGCCTGTTTCCCTGCGGGTTTTATGGTTGATTTATTGAAAGCGAATACAGAGTCGGCGCTTAACGTGATTTTCTGTGGCGCACGTTTCACCACCGGCACTGGCTCTGGGGTTGGGATGGCGGCGAGCGGTTCAGGCTCTACAGCGCGAGGGGCAGAGGGTTTCTGGCCGAAGCGATAGACAAGCCCGGCAGAGATCAAATCGATATCGCCTTTATTGCCGATGGCATCGTTGATTCTGTAACGCTCAATTTCAGCCCGTACATCCAACGATTTTGTCAGTGCGTATTGAGCGCCTACGCCAAACTTGTAGTTGGTGTCGCGTGTACTGGGATTCGGGTTAAGTACCTGTACCGCGCCGGTTCCCACGAAATTATCTTGCGCTTTGGCGTAATTAACGCCGACGCGGCCAAATAACGAGAACCTGTCCGTGATTGGCCATAAACCGACCAGATCCAGATTAACGCCCTGGAGTTTGATTTTCCCCGTTAGGGTGCCCGCCGGTGTGGTGTTCGCGGTATAACCAAATTTACCCAAATTGAAATAGCCGCCTTCCAGGGCAAAATATGGGTTGAATTGATAGCCGCCATAGAGCTTGTATCCAATATCGCTCTTGTCGTTACTGATCGAGTTGGTGGTAAACCCTGAACCCAGGAGATTGCGTGTGATGCGATCATTATCGATCGAGGCTCTTGATTGGCCGACATTTCCACCAATGTACCAGCCGGAATCATCCGCCATGGCCATTGGCCCTACCATCATTGCCACGACCAATAAGCTCAGTGCTGCTGAGGCTTTGGTGTGTTGAACGTGTACTGATTTCATACTGTGCTCCAAGAGGATTTGTAGCCCCGGATAAACGTATTCATTCGGGGCGATTTGTCTTTATTCGTGGCCTTCTCATTCAGTAAACCGGGTTGGGGAGGAAAGATTTCTCCAACCCAGGGCCTACAAGATATGAATTTAAGGGGCCGGTACGTTGATGACGGTATTCGTCATCGTGAGCGAAGCATTCAGGCCTACCGCTCTACCATTGAGGGTGACCAGTGCGACATTCCCCACGGTTGAGAATGCGACTGAATCATGTGCAAGGATATTCCCTACCATTGTTCCGCCGCCCGCCGCGTTAATGATGGCTGAGCTACCCACCTGCCAGAATACATTTTTGGCTTGAGCGCCATTGATCAGCTGCACGCTCATCGGTAAAGCGGGACCACCTACGGTCAGGCTGCTGGCCATCTGGAAGACCCAAACCGCATTCGCATTGCCTTGACCATCAAGGGTTAAATCCGAACCGGTGATCTGGAAGGTGCCGCTCGCCGATTTGTAGATGCCCGGCGCTAAGGTTAACCCGCCAAGTTGGCCGGCACCCGGATCTGTGCCGCCTGGCAGCGTTGCAGGGGTGAGGTTGTTATACGCGGTTTGCGCATCACTGAGCGCCTGCGTGGCGAGTGAGCAAGAGGCCGGGTTGGGGGTGACTGAAGTCGGGCCAGTCGTGGATATGGTGCAGGTATAGATGGTGCCATTGACCGTGCCGATATTCGAACCGGTTTGGGTGTAAATATCCGCCGAGTCATGAAAACCGGTGACGGACGACGTGGTGGTCGCGGTCGTACCCAAATCACCATTTACTACGGTGTAAATGCCCTGATTGGTGGTTCCGGCTGTGCCGCCCAAATCACCATACGTGCTGGCCGAGCCTAATGACACAGCGCCAGGGGCAAGACCGGTGCCGGTGGTGAAGACCCAGGGATTGGGCACGGCACCCGGTGCCAGCACGTTACCTGCTAAATCCTTCGCGCCGGTAATCGTCGCCGTATAGGTGGTATTGGCAACTAACGCACTCGCCGGGGTGAAGGTCGCGATGTACGTGAGGGGATCATAGGTCACGGTCCCCGTTAACGGTGATCCAATCGGTGGGCCTGCGACTTGCACGGTGAAATTCGCGGTCTTTATGGTCGTTGGGTCCATCGGCTCGCTGAAGGTCGCGTTCACGGGATTATTGAGCGCGACATTGATGGCATTATTTGCCGGGTTCTCAAGAACGATTGTCGGTGGCGTTGTGTCTGGTGCGGCGGCGGTTGTGAATGTCCAAACGTAATTGCTGGCTGCAGGTAAGGGCGCTTGATTGCCCGCTAATGCATTGCCCGCCAAATCCGTTGCAGCGGTGGTGATGGTCGCGGTGTAGGTCGTCGTGGTTGCGAGTACGGCACTCGGCTTGAAGATGGCCGTACTGCTGGCCACGTCATAAGTGACGGTCCCAGTGGGCGCAACACAAGGTGCAGCGCAGCTCAGGGTAAAGGTTCCTGATGTCGTGACTGAGGCAGGCACCATCGCTTCAGAAAACACAGCGGAGATGGCGGTGTTGGGTGCGATATTCGGCGTCGGGCCTGGGGTGGTCGTTACCGGAACCGTGCTGCTCACGCGAGGACGAGTGGTGTCGGGCGCGGAAGAGGTCGTGAATGTCCAAACGTAATTGCTGGCTGCGGGTAAGGCCCCTTGATTGCCCGCTAATGCATTGCCCGCCACATCTGTTGCAGCGGTGGTGATGGTTGCGGTGTAAGTCGTTGCGTTTGCGAGTGCAGCAGACGGCGTGAAGGTGGCCGTATCGCTGCCTGCGTCATAAGTGACGGCCCCTGTGGGCGTAACACAAGGCGCTGCGCAACTTAGGGCAAAGGTTCCTGCTGCAGTCACTGAGGCAGGTGCCATTGCTTCAGAAAACACCGCAACGATGGCGCTGTTGGGTGCGATATTCGTCGGGCCTGGGGTGGACGTTGCCGGAACCGTGCTGCTCACGCTAGGGCGTGTCGTATCGGGGGTTGGCGGGACGACTACTGGCGCGGGAGTAGGTTGTTGCGCTTGTACGGCGCCGCCTGCACCCAGAATGGGGTCTTTTCCACCACCACCACAGCCCGCGAGCAAGGCGGTGAGCAGCAGGGCTGATAACCAGGGTAATGGCCGGTAATAGCGTTCAAGTTTTTTCATGTTCATTCCTTAATGCATCTTGATAATCGTTTACAACAAACTCATTGATGGCTTTTGTCCGCCCACGCGCGACCAGTGAATGGACGCGGTCAGCGTCATCCCCTACGAGTATGGCTATTTAATTTTTGCACTCTGTGCGCTAGCGCACGGATAAAAAAATAACCAGCCATCGCCATTCGAGGAAACTGTTAAATACTGGTTTGCAAGTGTTTTTTTGGGTGAGGGGTGTTGTTTGGGCGATAAAAGAGATCGGCTGTGCTGTGTGCGAACGTCCCGTCCTGTTGCGTGGGTTCGCGTGATAATTTTCGTGCGGAATGGGTCTAGTGAAGCGCGCGTTAACGCGCGCGCGACCAAGCTGTTGGCCCCGACAGCGATTGAGCCTTTGGGTTCGCCAACGCGTTGCGCTTCACCCGCTTATGCGTTGCGCTGAATCGGCGGTTTCTTAGTGGTCAGAACCCTGACCACGGTTGCCGTGTTGTTGATCATTTCGGTCATGGCCATGATGGTTGTCTTCCCTTCGGCCGTTATCCTGAAAATGATTATTGCCATGATCGTCATGGTGCTCGTTGTGATGGCCATGCTGTCGCTCATAACGCGGAACATATTCGCGGTTGTACCAATTGTCCTGGACAAAATAGACGGGTTCGCCGCATGCGTTGTATTCGTGGCAGTGTTTCCCCCAGTGTTTTGCATAACCGGGCGGTACATGCAAATAGATGGGGGCGCGATTCGCGTGGCCGCGCTCCATCATTTTTGGCTGGCGGTAAATCACTTGTGGCTGGGGGTAGCCTCCGATCTCGACACGACCATAAAATCCGGGCTGGCCAAGACTGAGCGTGATTCCCACATCTGAGGCCAAAGCGGGTGCGGCGGAAGCGCCAAGGAG
>DATKTJ010000050.1:0-3133 GCA_035531235.1 Halothiobacillus sp.
GAAGGCCGCGCCTTTAAGGTATGCAGGGCAGTCGCTGGATGAAGAAATTCAACGTGTCGCTGAAGATGATATTTTCATTTATATCATGGCAGCATCGATGGCCATCGGTTTCGCGATTTATGAATGGTTGAGATGGTATTCAAAGACACCACCTCACCCAGTTGTTGTCACAATATTTGCTGCGATTGTTTTGGTGTACACAGTTCGCAAGGTTGTACTGGCCATGCGTAAACTGAAAACGCTACGCATGGCGCGCGATGGCGAGAGGGTTGTAGGCCAGTTTCTCGAAGGACTTCGAGAAACTGGTTACCGAGTTCTGCATGATATTGTTGGCGACAATTTCAACATTGATCATTTACTCATCGGACCAAAAGGCATTTTTACTATTGAAACAAAGACGATGAGCAAACCGGCAAGAGGCAAGCCGGAGATTGACTATGACGGCACGCAAATTCTGGTAAATGGTTTCAAACCGGATCGTGACCCGGTTGTTCAAGCAAAGGCACAAGCTCATTGGATCAAAGAGCTGGTCAAGGAATTGACCGGTAAATCCATAACGGTAAGACCCGCTGTCGTTTATCCCGGATGGTTCATTAATCAGACGCAGAAGACGGGCAGGCCGGATGTTTGGGTATTGAACCCCAAAGCACTCGCGACGTTTATCGATAATTCGGACGGAGTGATGAGTGATGAGGATGTGCGCTCTTTTCATGCACACCTTTCACGTTATGTTAGGAATACGGAGCGGTAAGAAGATAGGCTAACTGGGTCAGCATCGAAATACTATTTATGAAAAAAGCCCGCATCGCCGGGCTTTCTCTTTGCAACAATTACTGCTCGTCTGTATTGATCCAGAAAAAACTGCGTAGTCCTCAGGCCGCCTTGAGTGGACCTCAGGGACAGAGCCCAATTGAATTTGCGAAAACCAAGATCCCCATGTGATTGCCTTCCCGGTAATCCCCCCATTTTTAGCGTGAGCCAGAAGTAGAGGTTAAGCTGCCAAAGCCAATTTCTGTTTTGGCGTAATACCGCCCAAGGCCATATTTGGGCGCTCGTGATTGTATTCCCACAACCACCGTGTTGCAAAATCCTGCACTTCATGCAGCTCGTCAAACAAGTACTGGCTCAGCCATTCGTAGCGCACCGTGCGGTTATAACGTTCCACGTAGGCGTTTTGTTGCGGCTGTCCGGGCTGGATATTTTCAATCCGGATCGACCGCTCTTTCGCCCATTCCAGCGTGACGTTGCTGATATATTCTGGGCCGTTGTCGCACCGGATCATCTGCGGCTTGCCGCGCCATTCGATGATCTGATCAAGCGCCCGAGTGACGCGATCCGACGGGAGCGAGAAATCCACTTCGATGCCCAACCCCTCACGGTTAAAATCATCAATGACGTTAAACAGGCGAAAGCTGCGGCCATCGGATAGCTGGTCATGCATGAAATCCATAGACCATATCTGGTTGATCGCCTCCGGCACGGCCAAGGGCTGCGGCTTCTCGCGTACCAACCGCTTTCTCGGTTTGATGCGCAGGTTCAGTTCCAGCTCCCGGTAAATCCGATACACCCGCTTGTGGTTCCAGGCAAAACCTTTGACGTTGCGCAAGTAAAGGAAGCACAGGCCGAACCCCCAGTTGCGATGATTGTCCGTCAGGCGCATCAGCCAGTCGGCGATTTCCGCGTTCTCCGAAGATAATCTGGCCGTGTAGCGATAACAAGTCGGACTGATGGCAAAGGCGACGCACGCAAGGCCGATGCCCGCCCCTTTATGCTCGACCGCCCATTGGACCATCTCACGCCGGTGAGATGGCCTTACCACTTTTTTTGCAGCGCCTCCTGGACAATCTCGGCCTTCAGGCGTTCTTCGGCATACATCTTCTTGAGCCGCCGGTTCTCTTCCTCCAGCTCTTTCATGCGCGTCATCATTGATACATCCATGCCGCCGAACTTGGCGCGCCACTTGTAGAACGTGGCATCGCTCATGCCATGCTCCCGGCACAGGTCGGCAACCCTGCTGCCCGCTTCCGCCTGTTTCAATATGGCAATGATGGCGCTGTCGCTAAAGCGTGATTTCTTCATGTAAAACTTCCTCCATTTCTAAATGAGAAAATTCTACTTCTAATTCACGCTAATTTCCGGGGGGATTACCTCCCTTCCGCGTCGATTGACAAAAGAACGATCGTTCTCTACGATGAGGTTGTCGTTTTGCCAGCGACTGAAATATCCCCTGGCATTCCTGAAGCAGGAGTTCTGACTATGCAATCCCAGCCAGCTATTTTCGAAGAGCATGAAATCCGCCGCGTGTATGACGAGGCCTCGGAGACGTGGCTGTTTTCGGTTATCGACATCATTCGGGTATTGACCCAATCATCCGACTATCAAGCCGCCAGAAAGTATTGGAAGGTGCTGAAAAGCCGCTTGGATAAAGAAGGCAGTCAACTGGTAACAAACTGTTACCAGTTGAAAATGACCGCAGAAGACGGTAAGCAACGCCTGACCGATGTCGCCACGGCAGAGACTTTGCTGCGGCTGGTGCAGTCCGTGCCCAGCCCGAAGGCGGAGCCGATCAAGCTGTGGCTGGCGAAGGTGGGCTATGAGCGGATGCAGGAGCTGGCTGACCCGGCACGTTCACTGGAGCGCGCCCGCGAGACCTGGCAGAAGCACGGGCGCAGCGAGAAGTGGATACAGCAGCGCATGACCGGGCAGGAGACGCGCAACAAACTGACCGATTATTGGAAAGAACACGATATCAAGGAGGGCGAGGAATACGCGATCCTCACCAACATCATTCATCAGGAATGGGCTGAGGTGGATGTGAAGACGCACAAGGCGATGAAGGGTTTGAAGACGCAAAACCTGCGCGACCACATGAGCGAGGCGGAACTGATATTTACTGCGCTGGCTGAATTATCCACGCGCCAGATCGCCGAGAGTGTGGAGGCTACTGGAATCAACGAGAACGAGGCGGCGGCGAAAACCGGCGGCGGCATCGCCAGGAATGCGCGGCTGGATTTGGAAGGCAAGACGGGCAGGAGCGTGGTGTCGGCTGAGAATTATTTGCCTCCGGGCAAGAAAAAGCTGGCGAAGAAATAACGGGGGAGTGCTATTTATGGACAACGCCGTCATCCCCGAA
>DATKTJ010000051.1:0-4765 GCA_035531235.1 Halothiobacillus sp.
GACTATACAAATACATAGACCAGAAAATCAATCGGGTAGACTCAATTATTGAGCGACTTTAATTGATACCATTAACCAATGCTGCCGCTCCGATGGCTACTCAGGAAAATATACCACATCGACCTCCCGCAAAGACAAATAACGTATTTGTGGTTCATGGGCACGATGAAATTGCAAAAACTAATCTCGAAGTGTTTTTGCATGAAATTGGCTTGGCGCCAGTGGTTTTGCACAGGCAGGCCGATGAAGGGTTAACAATCATTGAAAAATTCGAAAAATACAGTGACGTTGGTTATGCATTTATATTGCTAGCACCAGATGAAATTTCTTACATCAAGGCCGATGAGAGCAAGGACGACGATGCGAGACAGAAAGAGTACAGAGCAAGGCCGAATGTAATTTTTGAGTTCGGATATTTTATTGGTAAACTGGGCAGATCAAGAGTTTGCTGCCTTTACACAGGCGATGTTTCATTGCCTGGCGACGTAAGCGGAATGATTTATAAAAAATTTGCAAATAGCATCGAGGAGGTTGCGTATAGCATCATCAAAGACCTCAAGGCATCTGGCTATGCAATTGCTTAACCCATCATTTCACCAAGCTTGCGCATAAAACCGCCCAGGCCAGTGAATTCAGACGTTAGTTCTCTTTATGTAGGCGCCACCCCGGCGCATTTCATTTACTCCGGGACCTCTGCTGCATCCAATGCAGTGAGAAGCACCCATAACTTGGCAGCGTGTGACGGCTGGTTTCCCGCTTTGCTGCCTGTGCGGGTAAGACGCTTCGAGGCCTTTGTGGCGGAACGTTTTAATCATAACTCATTTTGCAAGCCGTAGCGCGTCGCTTGTCAACGCCGTTCAGTATCAACTTTATCCGGCCTCATGGACCGCTGGAAACTGAGCTTGCACCGCCCCCCCTAGCGTGACCAAAGACGTCAGAAGACGAGTTCTAAGCCATGCGCTTAGTGAGGGTCGGGCCGTAACATTAATTACGATCGCCATCAGTATCTGAAGGAAAAGACAGGCGCCCTGACCGGATGGGCGATCTATCTGACAAGATTGCCAACAGGAAATGGATTGGCAACATATCAAATTACGTGCATAATTCGTGCATACCGTAGGTGACACCTCTCTATTGGAGCTTATATGCACGCAGTCCTCGCCCCTACAAACAGCCTTGCCGAAACTTTCCGAGAGCCAGATCACGCCTATTTGTCTCCCCGTCGCGTCGGGCGCGCTCTGGGCTTGCAAATTCAGAGCGTGGCCGAACGTGCGCGCGTCAGTCGCAACACCCCGACAGCGCGCCCGCAGAATGAAGATCTGCAACACTATCTGCGTGAAGTCGTGCGCGTCCTGGCAGCAGCAGAGTGCGTGGCAGATGGTGACCGCAACCAAGCCATCTTCTGGTTTATGAATGAACCCTTACCGGACTTCGACTACCTGACTCCCGATACGTTAGTACGGCAGGGTAAGGCGCAAGTCGTCATCGACTACATTGAATCCATCGCGGGCGGCGCGACTGGATGATTCTGCGGGATATTGGCGACGATGAAGTCTTCTATCGCTTCATCGTTCCGCGCTGGTCGCACGCACCGACGTCAGGAGCCGGCGCGGTGGCTAAAGGTGGGCGATTCAATCGACCGGGCTTGGAAGCGCTATATCTTTCGCGAAGCGCCGAAACCGCCCTTGCAGAATATCAGCAGGATGCGCGTTTATTACCCCCTGGGACACTGGCCTTGTTTCTGGTTACTCGATTGCGGGTGGTTGATTTTTCTGCCGGGTACAAGGCGGGTAACTGGCACCCTCTGTGGGCTGAGTACGCCTGTAATTGGCGAAAACTCGCTTTTGACGAAAAAGTGGAGCCAGCGAGCTGGGTATTGGGTGATTTAGCGCTGGATGAAAATGCCGATGGCATTTTGTATCCTTCGATGCTTCACGTCGGTGGCATCAATCTGGTAGTTTTCAATTCCAGCGCTCTTCCGCCATCCGCATTGCGTGTGCATGATCCAGAGGGAAGCCTGCCTCGTGATGACCAATCATGGCAGAGAACGTCAAAGTAACCCGATGGCTTGTGTACGGGTCGGTTCTAGTCTCAATGGCGGCAGGGCAGCGTAGCAGTCGTCCAGCGGGCTGACCATCATGTTCTCGAAATTCGTCACCATGGCTGTAAACCGAAGCAGTCTTTTGAGAATGGTTTTCGAGAATTTCAACCCTTTGATTTACTGTGCAACAATCACCACCATCTGAAGACTCTCGAAAACGGTGGTTTGTGAGGAAAGACCGGATCAAATCCCACGCAGGTGGATTTTCATGATGGTTGAATAGGTATAATATATTAATACTAATAAATACCTCGGAGAGCTTGATCATGTCCACATCCGTTCCCCCTACCGTACCCATGGCGGTTAAGATAGATATCGAAATGAAGGCGCGTATCCAGCGTCTGGGCGACGCCCGTCACCGTTCTATGCACTGGCTCATGAAAGAAGCGATCCGCCAGTTTGTGGAGAGGGAAGAGCAGCAGGAAGCGTTGCGGCAGGAAGGTATTCAGGCCTGGGAGGCCTATCAGGACACGGGGCTTCATGTCACGCAGGAAGAGGCCGATACCTGGATGGCGTGCCTGGAAGCGGGCGAAGACGTGGAGCCTCCCCATTGCCACGTCTGATCTGGTCCCCACCGGCGCTGCTGGATGTGCAGCGGCTGTACCGATTTCTGGCGGATCGGAACAAGGATGCCGCGCAACGTGCGGTCAAAGCCATCCGGGCCGGAGTAAAAATACTAGCGGCACATCCAGAGGCGGGGCGTCCGGCAGAAAGCATGGAATCAGAATACCGGGAGTGGCTGATTGGCTTTGGTGGAAGCGGGTATGTGGCTCTGTATCGTTACGACGGAGAAACTGCATTGATCGTAGCGGTTCGGCACCAACGAGAGAGCACCCATCCAGAGACGTTAAGCGAACATTGAAACATGGACGGGTTGATGGACAGATTCAGGGCCGAAAAAGGCCCAGAAAGTGTCCAGAAACGAAGTGTTCAGAAAACCTTGGTTTTTAGATGCGGCTTTGGTTTATTGATTTTATAAAATAAATATATCTTTTATGTGACGATCTTCAGCAGAGTACGGGCCATGTATTGACGCTGTCCAACCACTTATTGGAACCAATCTGTTACCGATATCCTTCTCTTTCAGAATCCAATCAACATAGACGCGCCATTCAGACAAATCTACATCATTAACAATTCCTATTGCCCTAACAGCAATCATTCCATCGCCTATCAGGCTCTTCTTTACAGCTATTCTATCGCCAGGCTTTACTTTCTTAAACCTTTCTCTCTGAGCGAGCACAGAGTTTCCCCAACCAAAAGAGCTTTCATCAATATCAATATTATCCCAACAATACCAGTACCCTCAATCCTCAGAGGTTGATAAGGAATCATCACTTCCACTGAACATTGCGCCAACAATCCAATATGCCGTCATTCTATCATCCTAATTTGTTGATTTAACTGATTCGCTAAGAATCTTTTTGAAGCATTTTTTTGCGCTATCGATGCGCTCCTTTGAGCAATAAGAATAAAACCTATGACAAGCTGACATATTACTTGTAATAACCATATTTCCATGCTGCCTTCCTTCGATTTCTGCATAAATCATCGCCACCTTACCATCCCCGATATTTATCTCCTCTATTTTTTATTCAACGCCATGTGCCCCGGCTTCCCTATATCCTTTGGCCAATGTGCTAACTAAATCTTGAGGCGTGAATTTTACTCCATTTTTTGATCCCATCTCTTTCGCAGAGATGCATGCCGGGCTTTCCAGCCATCCATCACTGGCTTCTGCAACTCTTGAAATAAAAAGGCAACTCGCCATTAGAAATAAGAAAATGACATTGCGAGACACAACAGTTTCTCCTTTATAGGGTCAAAAAATATTTCAAGACAGTCATGACCATACTCACTTGCTGGCAATTAGCCAGAATCGAGGAATAGAAACCAGACAATTTGCATCATTGTGTCTCATATTCGTGTTGCCAAAACGATCCTATCCTATTGTTTCTGATTTGTTTCCGTTTGCGACCATACATCAGATAAAACGGTGAATTTCTCCATTTTTAGCTCGGACACGAGTTCGGCCATTCTAGCCGAGTCCTACGTCCGCAATCGGTCTGGATCAGCCATCAGACGGCGCTGTTTCCTGCGGTCCAGTAGGAAAACTGAGAGCGCGGGACTAACGGACACCGTTATTTGATGCTACTAGCGGACCGCGTTAGCATTCACCGATGATCATGAGCTTTGCGGACAAGCAAACCGCCGCAGTCTTCGGCGGCCTGAAAGTGCGCCGCTTTGGAGCGGAACTGTTGCGGATGGCGCAGCGGAAACTGGCACAGTTGCATCGCGCCGGCCGGATCGAAGATCTGGCTGTACCGCCAGGTAACCGCCTGGAAAAGCTCTCCAGCGATCGGAACGGCCAATGGAGCATGCGCATCAATGATCAGTGACGGATTTGCTTCGTATGGCGCGACAGCAACGCCTGGGACGTGGAGATCGTGGATTATCACTGATGGATGGAAGTATATCGTGAGCATTCGTGTGGAAGAGATCGAAAAGATGGATTTTTCCGATGTGGCGAATCTGCGCGCAGGTCGGTCTGCCCCCATTCACCCCGGCGAGATCTTGCTGGAAGACTTTCTGAAGCCGATGGGCATCACCCAGTACCGTCTAGCCAAGGAAATCGGCGTCCCGCAGCGCCGTATCGGGGAGATC
>DATKTJ010000052.1:0-32466 GCA_035531235.1 Halothiobacillus sp.
CCGATACTCGTTGATCAACATGGTCTGGTGATCGCGCCAAGCCAGCCAGCCCGACTCTGAAATCTGCTCGAAAACCCGCTGCCCTAGAGCGCCGGGATAGGGTGGCTTGGCCAAACCCTTGGCTTCACACTGCAGGCGGGCACAAAATACAACACGATCACTCATGACCATTACTCCAATCTTATGGTTATAGGGAGGGTATCAGCCAAGACGGAGGGCTTCCGTCAATGGCTGATTAAAAAAGCGCGCTTCCCAAGGTATCCGGGGACGGGGATAGCGTGACCGGACACATCGAATCCAGCGACTCGGTCATCAATAGCCGCTGGATTGGCTTGGGGAGTCCGAGCTGGATCATGTCCTGGCGGTATTGGGCCAGATCCAGCCACATGGTCTCGGCCGAATCGGCATCTGCGGGATTAAGATGGACCGAGAAGCGATGGACGGCCGCTTCCAGCACAAAATGCGTGAAGCGATGCTGAAAATGAACGGCTCTTGTCGCATCATCTTGCGGAATAAGCGGCCATGGGACGTGCCATCGATCGACGGGCTCGGCATCCCGGCGCATAACCACATCCAGGGGTGATGATTCCGGCAGGCACCAGAGACCGCCCCAGATTCCTGTCGGAGGGCGGCGCTTCAGCAACACCCGCCGCGCCTGATCCTGAATCAGTAAAAAAGCCCCTTGACGCGTGGGCACCGCGACGCGACGACGACGGGCCGGCAACTCGTCCACACGGGCCGTTTGGCGAGCCACACAATCTTCGGCCACCGGGCACCCATCACAGGCAGGCCGACTGCGGGTACACAGGGTTGCCCCCAGATCCATGATGGCCTGGGTGTAGTCCGCAAATCGCGTGTGAGGCGTATATTCCTTGGCGATGTGATACAGCGTCTGAATGGTCGCGGATTGCTCGATCGGCGTATCAATACCTGCGTGGCGGGCGATGACACGTTTGACGTTGCCATCAAGGATGGTCGCCGGCTCATCGAATGCCTGGGCCATGATAGCCGCCGCAGTCGACGATCCCACCCCCGGCAGCGCCAGCCAATGCGCCAGCGTTTCAGGAATGCCTTGCCGCGCCATCACACGAGCGGCAGCATGAAGATTGCGGCCGCGTGCGTAGTAACCCAGACCGGACCACAACGCCAACACGTCATCCATCGATGCCTGCGCCAGATCGTCGAGGGTGGGAAACCGCGCCATGAACCGATTGAAATAATCGATCACGGTCGCGACCTGAGTTTGTTGCAACATGACCTCGGACACCCAGACCCGGTACGGGGTCCGGGGATGCTGCCAAGGAAGATCGTGACGACCGTGCACGTCGAACCAGGTCAGCAGCCGATCGGAAAAGGGGGACGGGTTTGCCGCTTCGCTCATGCTAAATCACCGCAGAGAGCATCAGAAACATGGCCTCGAACACGTCACAGACCGAAACCTTTCAGCAGATTCTGTACCGGTGCCGCCCCATTGCCCAGGCGTTTTTGCAACTCCTGATTGAGCTTTTCCTGAACCTTCTGTTTTGCCTGCCCTTCGAACAGGCCCTGAAGATCGATCCCGAATTTCGGCTGGGCAAACGTACCGGTGATCTTGATCGGTATTTCAAGTTTCTTGAGTTTATCCAGCGCTTTCCCGCCCTGTCCGGTCGCGGTATTCACCACGATGGCCGTGAGCACATAATCCAGGACGTCTCTGGCCAGGTCGGCCGTGCCTTTGCCGGATACACGCAACAGGGGCGAAGCACCCTGGAGATCATTGTTGCGCACCAAGCCATTGGTGATTACAGCGCTGCCGGTAATCGTGGAAAAATCGGTCGCCTGGTCCTTGGGCACAGCCTCGGTGCCACCCTGCAGGCGCGCCTGAGCCGCACGCAGCATATAGCCGAGATCGACACCCTTGACCTGGCCATCCTTGAGCGCAAATCGGGCATTCCCGTCCAGACTTGCCTTGATCTTGCTCAGCCGATCACCCTGAGCACGGACATCCATGCTCACATCGCCGGTACCGGAGAGTCGTGACGGCTGCCCCATGGCGGCAGTCAGCGCGGGTTCCAAGGCCAAGTGCTGGGTATTGAGCTTGGTGCGCCAGTCCGGCACGGCACTGCGGACATCCAACCCGGCTTGGGACTGAACCGCACCGCCAAACGCATTGAAATCGAGTTTGGCCAAGTTGATTTTTCCGCCTGCCGCGGTCAATGCCAGCACCAAATTCTTCAGAACATACTTCTGATAAGTAAGCTGGGCCAACTGGACGCCAACATCGGCATTGAGATGACGCAGTACCTCGATGGGCAAGGGGATCGGCTCATCGGAGCCCAAGGCTGATCCACCGCTTGACCCATGGGCGCCCTCAGCCCCGGCTGATCGCGCAGGCGCCGAACTGGCTTTACCACTACCAGGCGGCAGATAAGGGTTTGCATCGAATGCCCCCCCTTTAAGGCGCAGAGACAGCTGCTGCGCTTTCAGATCCGACAGACCGACACTCCCCGTAAAGGACTGGCCGTCCAGATCCAGCTTCATGTCCTCCAGCATCGCCTTGCCGGGCGTCACCTGAACCTGCCCCTGCAAAGCAAACTGGGTGAGTGCCTTGTCAGACTGCATCACGGGCACGCGATATTTCATGACATCGGCCAGCTGACGCGGGTTGAACGGTGCGATCACCAGCGGTCCACTGACACTCAGCGCCGGGGATTTTCCCGCCACGGGTGCCAAACCAGCCAGTTTCAGCGACGTGGTCACGACGACCGGATCGCTGGAAAACTGCCAATCCTTCAGATCCGCAGTACCTTGCGTCAGATTGGCCTGCAGACCACCTGTGGCTTTCCAATGCAATTCACCCGTATGGGTACCGATACCCTTGAGATCACCGCTCAAATTGAGCGACTTACTCTGATAGACACCCTGCTGCCAATCCGCCTGGAGATCACCACCTGCAGTCGCATCGGCATAGGTCAAGCCTTGCTGTAACCCACTGGCCTTAATGGTCGCGCTGAAGCTCGGCAGCGACAGCACATGCTTGGCCAAAGAAGCCGTCAGCTCCGGGCTCGAAAAGCTCAGATCCGTCTGCTCCGGTAAGGGTGAAGTCTTATCACTTGCACCGCGTTGCACTGAAGCGGCCAGTTTCATTTTATGAACCGTGAGTTGCTGAGCAGACATGTCCGCCAGCACCGTCGCGCCGAGTTGAACCTTCCCCGACAAATTCGCCATTCCCGGCTGCTGCAGGGCATAGCCGAAATGCATATCGAACTGAATCGGCTCGTTCAGCGTGATCGGCCCGCTATCAAGAAATACCTGATCGATCTTCGCAGACTGCCCCGTCATTTCATCCCGCCAGTTCAACGTGGCGTCCTGAATCGACACCCCGCCGATCGCGAGTGCCAGAGGCTTGGGCTTCGTTGCTGCCGAGGGCGAGGCGGATTGCGATACGGCTGCCGATTGCTCGTGGGCAATCAGATCCGCCCAGTTGGTCCGTCCCGCCTTGTCGCGTGTCAGGTTAATGACAGCACCGTTCAGCACCAATTTGCCCACCTCGAACTGCCCGTGAAGCAGGGGCAACACCGCCGCCTTGGCTTCCACCTCCCGTGCAGACAACATGGTTTTATCACTGAAACCAATGGCATTGCCCAGGCTCACATCCTTGAGCGTCACACCCAACCAGGGGAACAGAGACAGGGAAATCGGCCCATTGAACTGCACCGTCCGGCCGGTTTCCTTCTGGATGACACGGGCGATCTGATCCTTGTAATCGTTGGGATTGACCGTCATCACAAAGGCCACAGCAACCAGTATGGCAACCAATACCAAGGCAATCACGAGCATGACGATACGTTTGATCCATTTCATAACTGCAAGCTCCACTACTGGAATGCGTGGTTCGAGGCCCACGGACCGATTGATTGATTTTTCCCGGGCGCGAACAACCCATGCATCCTGAATGCGCGGACAAGCAGCGCGCCCGCATCCGGGTGACGGCCGCACCCGAAATTTTTCCAATGGTCGCTTTGAATGACTGCGACTTTAGCAGACAATACCACCCCTGTACTCATATGGGCCGAGATTCAAATCGCCCACACCCAAGTGAAGCCAATTTAACACCATGAGCGTGACCGTAAAATTTTTTGCCGGGCTGCGAGAGCAGATCGGGATCGAGGAAATCAGGACGTCGAACGTACCAACCACGGTGCGGGACGCCTGGCAGCAAGTCACCGACCGACCCCGGCCGGCGAACGTTCTTGCCGCCGTCAACCACGAATATGTCGGCTTTGAACACCATCTGACCGATGGGGACGAAGTGGCTTTTTTCCCACCGGTGACGGGTGGTTGAGGGCACATTACCCATGAATCCGGATATCCAGAAAATGCTCCAGCAACGCCAGCGCTTCATCCGAGTCTGGCCACCCATCGCACTGCTGCTCGCAGCCGCAACCCTCGGTTTCTATACCTGGGCATTTCTCAAGCAACCCATTCTCGTCAACCCACTCCATGTCTTCCACCTTATTCAGGCCAACCACCTGAACACGGCTACGCAGGGGTTGTTGTCCATCATGGCGCCGATCCTGTTTCTCACGATCGGCGTGCTCGTACTGTTGTTACTTTTGTTCGTGACCGCCGGACTCATCAATGAAGGCCGGTTGATTCGGCTTCTCGAAAAGCAGTAAAGCCTGATTAATACTTTGCGTTAAACATTTTTATTTGTGATGATTCTGTCAAATAAGAAGTTTAAAAAGGTGGAGTCGTCTTAATCTGGTTCTGGCTATCGTTCGAGGAGCAACATCATGGCACTGGTCAAGAAATCCCTTAAAACCCGCCCCATCTGCAAAGTCACCTTCACCCTTCCGCCACCGATGAGCGCCGAGGCCAAAACAGTTGCCCTCGTCGGGGACTTCAATGACTGGTCCAAGGAAAACCTGTACCTGAAAGGGAAAGCCGATGGGTCGTTCAGTGTGACCGTGGATCTGCCTACCGAGCAGAGCTTCCAGTTCCGCTACCTGATCGACGGCAGCCGTTGGGAAAACGACGATCAAGCCGATGCGTACACTCCAACACCCTTCGGCAATGACACGAACAGCGTCGTTCGAACCTGAGATACCCAACCACCACAATGCAGGGATAGCACATGGTCACGCTTGAGCTTTTGAATCAGCAGTTCGCCGGATGTACGGGCGTTGAGTTCGTCAAAATCGGCGAACTGATCCTCGCCAAAATAGACACGCCCGCCGCCCGGGCCATGGTCGCCGTGCAGGGCGCACAAATCGTCGAATGGCAACCCGTTCAGGAGGACGTTCCTGTCGTTTGGCGCGCCAAGGACCCCCTGTACGAAACAGGAAAATCCATTCGAGGCGGTGTGCCCATCTGCTGGCCCTGGTTTGGCGACCATCCCACCCTGACGATGGCACATGGTTTTGTGCGCACGCGTGACTGGCAACTCATCAGCGCTCATACGGCCCCGGATCACACCGTCAGCCTGCATTGGCGCATCACGGACAGCCCGGAAACCCTATCCCTGTGGCCGTATCCGTTCGAACTCGACGCGATCATGCACATCGGCTCGACGTTGCGCATCCAGCTTGTAACGCACAACACCGGACCCAAGTCATTCAGCATCACCCAGGGTCTGCATACCTACCTGAAAGTGGCTGACGTGCGCAGCGTTGTCATCCGGGGGCTCGAGGCCACCAATTATCTCGATAAACTCAAGGGTTTTGCCCGATCTTTTCAGGACGACATGATCACGATCACTGGCGCCGTCGATCGGATCTACTTCGGCACCAATCACGCGGTGGAAATCGAGGACGGCGAGTTGGATCGCCGCATTCTTGTCGGCAAGGAAGGAAGCTTCTCGACTGTACTATGGAATCCGGACGACCGGGTACCCTCCGGCATGCGCCCTGAGGAATCGCGGGAGATGGTGTGCGTGGAGGCAGTCAATGCCGCAGATGACACCGTGTCCGTGGCGCCGGGCGAACGCAGGATTCTGGGTACGACAATCACGACCAGCCCCATCGGCTAAGCGCAAAGCGCAGACGGAAAGACGCGCGAACTACCCGATCATCAGCCGCTGCAACTGCATGACCGCGCGATCAAGCTGCTGCGCGTTCAATGCCGGCAACTCGCTAAATTCGGCACCGAAAACCCACTCGGCATCGGAAATTATCCGTTGGTTTCGAATGATCAGGTCAACAGTCAGATCGACAAAGCCTTCAATGGATATTTTCGCCTGCGGCAACACTACCCCCATATCCAGGCCCACCGCCTGATCTGGGCGAATGGCGATTGAACAGCCCCCGGCGGAAAGGTCGTTGACCCGCCCGATCCAGACCGTGCTGGTGGTCGGCTGCACAAACTCCGCCCGTGTCGGCACATCCGGGGGGATCCCCACCCGAAACACGTTGCGACGCTGCAGACGATCGATACATTCCGGGTAGGGGATCTCGAAATAATTATCGCCGTCCTCGGTGGTCGCCTTGAGCCGAGACACATAAAACCAGGAAACCAGTTGATCGATGACCGCCTGGACCTTGATCCGTTCGGCGTCACGCAAATGGCGCAACGAGATAACGCCAGGCTGGTCGACAAGAAAAACCCGCCGCTCAGGATCATTACCCACCATGGCAACCGCCGCCTGAAAGCTTTCCTGCCCCTCAGGGATCAGCCAAAAATAGCCGCGAATCTCGAAATGTCGCGCAATGATCTTGTCGATGACGCGCGGACTTCGGGTCGAAATGATGACGTCTGACTCATTCACAGCGTGCAATCTTCCCTGAATACGAGATTAAAGGGGGTAGCATAACGAGGGATAGGTGAAGTGGGCAAGCCGAAGCGGCCAACCAACGAATTCGGATATCCCACCGATCATGATGAAACCCCATCCAGATCGTCATTAAAAGGCAGGCTCAACCCCGCTACAACACGGAGGACTCAGGCCAGAGACCCCGTCCACAACGGCAATTTCCGTTCGACCAAATTCAGTTTCAGTGCGGCGAATACCGGCAAACCATCCCGGAACGGGGGGATGTCCTCGCCCTGAATCAGCGGCAACAGGTATCGCCGAGCCGCCTCGGTAATACCATAACCATCGGTACGGATAAATGTTCTGGGCACGGGTAGTTCGATGTCCGCCACATCGTCGAGCGGTACTCCCTCGAGTGTCCAGAGATAGGGTTCGTCCGAAGTCCGCCGAATGGCAATCATCACATCGGTCTTCCCTTTCAGGGCATAGGTAACCGCCTCCGCGCCGCAGGCATAGGCCTGATCCACATCCACACGTGATGCAAGGTGACGGGCGGAACGCTGAAAGTAATCCGAGACGGCCCAATGGGTCTTGTAACCCAGACGACGACTGAGCCCCGCCAGTTGCGGCGCCAATCCGCCCAGTTGCTCGTGCCCGAACACCCCACTCTGTTGGGCCTGCGCACAAAAAACGCCACCGGCGCACAGCAGACCTTCTGCCACCACCACGATGCACCAGCCATGGCGCTGCACGCTATCCTGAAGCGCTTTGGAGAATGTCTCCTCGTTAAAGGGCACCTCGGCAAACAGAAGCAGCAGGGGGGGATCCTCCATCTCGAACGCCAGCCCGGCTGCGGCTGCCAGCCAACCCGCATGACGCCCCATGACTTCCAGAATAAAGACCTTGGTCGAGGTGCCAGCCATGGCGGACAAGTCCCTGGATACCTCACGGACGCTGGTTGCGATGTATTTTGCGGCTGAGCCGAAACCGGGACTGGTATCGGTTTGTGGCAGATCGTTGTCGATCGTCTTCGGAATGCCGATCACCGTCAGATCCAACCCCTGATCGCGCGCAAAATGGGCGATCTTGGCCGCCGTCAACATCGAACCGCCGCCGCCGTTATAAATGAATGTCCCGATATCATGTGCACGCAGCACCTCGATCAGCCGGTCATACTGTTCCGGATGCGATTCCGGCGTTCCCAAATCCGCCCGGCACGAGCCGAAAGCCCCACCTGGCGTATGCCGGAGTGCCGCCAGCTCGGCAGGATCCTCACGGGAGAGGTCGTACAACTCCTCTCTCAAAACACCGAGAATACCGTCCCGTGCGGCATAAACCTTGCCGAAGTGCGTGGGGTGTCTTGCCGCTGTTTCGATCACGCCGCAGGCGCTGGCATTGATGACGGCGGTCACACCACCGGACTGGGCATAAAGAATGTTGTGCAGCATGGCGTCTCGGACTGGCGATTGTGGGTTGGCGGACATGCGGCTATTATGCACGACTGATATTAACAAAAGATTGCCCACATTTTTAAGGAGTTCCGCATGCAGATTGGCACCAGCCTCACCCACTTTCTGATCGAGAGCCAGCGCGCGCACAAAGGCGCATCCGGCGATTTCACCCTGTTGATGAACGACATCGTCAGCGCCTGCAAAGTGATCTCCAGCTACGTAAACAAGGGCAACCTGATCGGAATCCTCGGCTCAGCCGAATCCGAAAACATCCAGGGCGAGACCCAGAAGAAACTGGATATCATCTCCAACGACGTCTTCACCAACACCCTGATGCACGGCGGGCAAGTTGCTGGCCTGGCCTCCGAAGAAATGGATGATGTATACCATCTGCCCGCAACGGCACAGCGCGGCAAATATCTGTGCGTCTATGACCCGCTGGACGGTTCCTCGAACATCGACGTCAACGTGACCGTCGGCACCATCTTCTCCGTCCTGCATGCCCCCGAAGGCGTCGCAAACCCAAGCGAGCAGGCATTCCTCCTGCCAGGCACCGAGCAGGTTACGGCCGGCTACTGCATCTATGGCCCATCCACCATCATGATTCTGACCACCGGTGATGGTGTGAACGGCTTCACGCTGGACAAAGATATCGGTGAGTTCATGCTGACGCATCCGAACATCATGATCCCCGAAGATACCGCCGAATTTGCCATCAACATGTCCAACCAGCGCTTCTGGGATGCCCCAGTTACCCGCTATATCGACGAATGTCTGATCGGCAAGGAAGGCCCACGCGGCAAAGACTTCAACATGCGTTGGGTCGCATCCATGGTTGCTGAAATCCACCGCATCCTGACTCGGGGCGGTATTTTCATGTACCCGATCGACAGCAAGCACCGCGAACGGGGCGGCAAACTGCGTCTGATGTATGAAGCCAACCCGATGGCGATGATCATCGAGCAGGCCGGCGGCCTGGCCATCACCGGACCTGATCGCATCATGTCGCTCAAGCCGCAGAAACTGCACCAGCGCGTGCCGGTCATCATGGGCTCCAAGAACGAAGTCCAGATCGTGTGGGACTACCACAAGGCCTGATGCTCGTCTGACCAACTCGTTCAGTAAAAAAGCCCCGGATTCCGGGGCTTTTTGCATCGTCCCTGTTCTGGATTTGTGCATCATTCACCGCGTCCAACTTTACCCACTTTAAGTTCAGGCCGCTGAACAACGCCCCCTCCGATCTCACAACCCCGCCTCCAAAAAACGCTCTATCGCATTCGCGATGTGTCATCATCGAACGCGCCTCATCTACACAACACCGAGTTATTCATTCATGTGGGTCGCGATACCGACCAAGGGCATAACCCGATACAATCAAGTACACAAACATGCGACGAACATGGCAGGGTTGATTAAAGGGCATCGGAATATTCATGATGTGCGGGGGTAGTGCACATCATCGTCTGGAGATCACGCTGAGCATGTCATCAGACACCCCACCGCCCACCTTCCACTGTGCCGAACGCGCTTGGCGCGCTCACGAACCGGAATTGCGGCGCTTTATCCTCAATAAGGCACACAACGCGCAATCTGCCGAGGATCTGGTTCAGGAAGCCTTTTTGCGCGCCATGGTGCAGGGTGAGAAATTCTGTACCCTCGACAATCCGCGTGCATGGCTGTTTCAGATATGTCGTCACCTTTTGATCGATGACTGGCGCAAGAACCGTCTCTTCGAAGAGCGCCCGGAAGCGCTCGACGAGGCATCGGCCGAAGAGCCGCACCTCGATCTTCCGCTGGACGAATTGCTCGATTGCATCGAACCGAATCTGAGCACCCTGTCCGAGACGGATCAGGACGTGATCCGCGCCTGCGACCTGGGCCACCAAACCCTCAAGGACTATGCGCACAGCCGCGCCTTGACGCTGCCCGCGGCCAAATCCCGGCTTTTGCGCGCGCGATCACGGTTGCGGGCTGCCATGGTTGCCCGCTGTGGCGTTCGTTTTGATGAACGGGAACAGGTGTGCTGCCGCAGCGAACCTGCGCCCCCGCTCCGCCCATGACCCGCCACACAAAGTCATCCATCGGCCGTTATTCACATTAACGCGCCGGCAGCTGCCCGGCCCCTTCCGACATATCCATGGGTCGCTGTTCTGCACTGCGGCAAAAATTTTGCAAAAAAGCCGCATCCTTTTCTCCTTTGCCGCGTCTTCTGAATAACGACCCTGTGCAAAAGAGAACATTCATGTCGATCATGACCGCAGATCCCGACCAGAAATATCGCCCCGAATGGCGCGCCTGGCTTTTGCCGCTGGCGTTTGTCGTCGGCTGGGTCGTGCTGTATTGGAATCTGCAGCCGACCGCAGACGCCCTCATGGCGATCCTGCCGCTCACGCCAAAAACCCATCTCTTCGATGCCATCGGGTTTTTCGTGTTTGAAGTACCCAAGGTCCTGATGCTCCTGGCGCTGATTACCTTTGTCGCCGGGATCGTACAAAGCTTTTTTTCGCCCGAAAAAACCCGCGCGCTGCTCTCCGGCCGCCGCTTGGGGTTCGGCAACATTCTGGCCGCCCTGCTGGGGATCGTGACGCCGTTCTGCTCCTGCTCCGCCATTCCCCTGTTCATCGGTTTTCTGACCGCCGGCGTACCGCTTGGCGTCACCTTTTCGTTCCTCGTCGCTGCGCCCATGGTCAACGAAGTGGCCTTGGCCCTGTTGTTCGGCCTGTTCGGCTGGAAAATCGCCCTGCTCTATCTCGTACTGGGTCTGACGGTCGCCATCCTGGCGGGGCTGGTCATCGGCAGAATGAATGCCGTCGAATTGGTGGAGCCCTGGGTGTTCGAGATGCCGGCTGGTGTCGGTGGCGAACAACGGATGACCTGGCCGCAACGGCTCGCTCAGGGCTGGGCCAGCATGAACGGCATCCTCTGGAAGGTCGCGCCGTACATTCTCATCGGTGTCGCCATCGGCGCGGGCATCCATGGCTATGTCCCTCAGGATTTCATGGCCGGGCTGATGGGGCGGGATGCTTGGTGGTCGGTCCCGGCCGCCGTGCTGATCGGCGTGCCGATGTACTCCAACGCGGCCGGCATGGTGCCGATCCTGCAGGCGCTGGTCGCCAAAGGTGCCGCGATCGGCAGTGCCCTGGCATTCATGATGGCCGTCACGGCCCTCTCGCTCCCCGAATTCCTGATCCTGCGCAAGGTCATGAAAATCAGACTGATCCTGATGTTCGCCGGCATTGTGGCTGTCGGCATCATGCTCGTCGGTTATGTGTTCAACGTCGTCATTCGCTGAAACCCGGCGTATGTTTCTTCCATCAACCCAGGAGCCCCCCATGCCTCATATCAAAATACTCGGCAGCGGTTGTGCCAACTGCCAGACCACGCAAAAACTCATTGAATCTGTCCTGGCCGAACAACACATCACGGCCACCGTGGAAAAAGTCGAAGACTTCAAGGACATCATGCGGTACGGCGTGATGTCGACGCCCGCCGTCGTCATCGATGAAGTCGTCGTGCATAGTGGTAGCGTCCCCAAGCGCGACGCGATCGCCGCTTGGCTGTCGGCGCCTGCCAATTCGCCCGGCTGCGCATCGGACTCCGTCGATCAAGCCAAAACCGATTCCAGCTGCTGCAGCGGAAATACGTCCTGCTGCGAATAACCCCTTGTCCCTTGTTCAGCACCCACCCGAGAGGAATACCCCATGCGTACTCACATCCTGAATCGCCTGTTGATTGCCAGCGTGCTGGCCACAGCAGCGTCCATGACTGCCCAGGCTGCAGAGCCGGAAGCGACCTGGTCGCAAAAAATCATCACCCCGGAATTCGCACTCAAGGCAGCCGAAGCGGCCAAAACAGAGTGCGCCAAGCATGGCTGGCCAATCACAGTAGCCGTCACCGATCCATCCGGCCTGCCGCTGGTGGTACTGCGCGATCGTCTGGCGGGCTGGCATACCTATGAAGTGGCCGTGGGCAAAGCCCGTACGGCGGCCAGCTGGCATCAGGCCACCTCGGCCGTGGCAGCCAACCTCACCAAGCCGGACGCGCCCGAAAAGGCAATCATGAATCAGCCCGGCGTCGTCATGATCGGGGGCGGCCTGCCGATTGATGGGGGTGGCACCATGGTCGGCGCCATCGGGGTTTCCGGTGCGCCGGGCGGAGCCAACGACGATATCTGCGCCAAGGCGGGCATCGCTGCCATTGAGGCCGATCTGAACTTCTGATCGATTTGGGCCCGGACACAGACAAAACCGCCTTGATTGGCGGTTTTATTATCTACGGCAGGAAGAAACCACAGAAGTCACTCAATCAAGGCGGCGCACTCGGAACCACAGGGCGTACATGGCCGGCAAGAATAGAATCGTCAGGAAAGTGCCGCCGAAGATCCCGCCGATCAGGGTATAGGCCAGCGGCCCCCAGAACGTGCTCTCGGTCAACGGGATGAAGGCCAGCATTGCCGCCAGCGCGGTCAATATCACCGGTCGTGCCCGCCGGATCGTCGCCTCGATCACGGCCGTCCGCCGATCAAGCCCCTGACGTTCGTTTTCATTGATCTGCCCGACCAGAATCAGGGTGTTGCGCATCAGAATTCCGGCCAGGCCAATCAAGCCCAGCAAGGCCACAAACCCGAAGGGTTGATTGAATATCGACAGGGCCGCCACCGCACCGATCAAACCCAGCGGCGCGGTCAACAGCACCATGAACGTACCGGGGAACGAACGCATGATGAGCATGATCAGTGTCAGCATCAGCATGACCATCACGGGCATGACCTTGGCGATGGAAGCCTGCGCCTTGGCTGACTCTTCCACCGAACCGCCAATCTGGAGCTGGTAGCCCAGGGGCAGCTGCACACGCAGATCAGCCAGCTTGCCCCAGATCGCCTTGGTGACATCCGGTGGCTGCGCCCCGGTCACTTCACTGTCCACATTGATGTAGGGTTCGCGGTTGAGGCGTTCGAGTACCGGATACTCGTAATGCACTGCCAGCGTACCCAATTGCCCGAGCGGGACGGTGCGGTCGTTGTCCAGCCGGATCGGCAAGGCTTCCAGTTGGGAAAGTTTCCGCGCCTCGGACGGCAAACCGCGCGCCATCAGCGCCACGGTTCGAATATCCACGCGCAGTTGCGTCACCGGCGTGCCAGATAACAGCAACCGGGTCTGTTCCGCGATTCCCTGCGGGGTCAGGCCAAGAGCCGCCAGCCGCGCCTGATCGAGCTTCAGGAACAGCACTGGCACCTGCTCGCCCCAGGCCAGATGCGGGTCGATGGTATGGGGGTCTTCCGCCATGACGGCGCGCACCCGATCGCCAATCTTCCGAAGCTCGGCAATATCCGGTCCCATCACCCGGAACTGGACCGGCCAGATCACCGGCGGGCCGTAGAGCAGCGGATGCGGACGTACGCGCGCCTCGGGAAAGGCGCCCGCGTCGATCTTTTTCTGCAGCATCGCCTGAAGACGATCGCGACCGGCAGCATCATGGGCCACGGCAATGATCTTGGCGAATGCCGGATCCGGCAGTTCGGGATTCAGCGCCAGGAAGAAACGCGGTGCGCCCCGGCCGATATAGGTCGACAGGGAAGCCAGTTCCGGTGCGCCCTTCAACGCCTGCGCCACCGCATGGGCCACCCGCTCGGTCGCCTGAAATGACGAACCTTCGGGCAGATTGATGTCGATCAACAGTTCCGGCCGATCGGAACTTGGGAAAAACTGCTTGGCCACACCCTTGCCCATGATCAGCACGGCGCCCACGAACAGCAGCACGGTGGCCGCCGCCACCCAGCCGCGACGGTCGACGCAGATGGTCACCACACGCCGAAGCCCCCGATAGAGCCGGGTTTGGTACATGCCCGCCCCCCCTTCTGGATGCGGGACTACCGCTGGCAGGAACTTCACGCCGAGATAGGGCGTGAATACAACCGCCACCAACCAGGAGGCCAGGAGGGAAATGGCCAAAATCCAGAAGATATTGCCGGCATACTCCCCGACATTGGATTG
Organism: Halothiobacillus sp.; assembly: GCA_035531235.1. Taxonomy (GTDB): domain Bacteria; phylum Pseudomonadota; class Gammaproteobacteria; order Halothiobacillales; family Halothiobacillaceae; genus Halothiobacillus. Next base: position 14,175 of record DATKTJ010000052.1, read on the forward strand.
CGCGAAGCCGATCGGCACGAAACCGACCACGGTGATCAGCGTCCCCACGAGCATCGGCGCTGCGGTGATCCGCCAAGCCGCAGCCGCCGCATCGGTCCGACTGTAGCCCTCCTCCAGTTTAACCAGCATCATCTCGATGGCGATGATCGCGTCGTCGACCAGCAACCCCAATGAAAGAATCAGCGCACCGAGGGTGATCCGGTCGAGATTCTTGCCCGTCATGAGCATCACCGCGAACGTGATGCTCAGCGTCAACGGCACCGCCAAGGCCACAACCAGCCCGGCACGCAAACCCAGGGAGAGAAAGCCCACCAGCATCACGACGCCAAGCGCGATGAAAAACTTGAGCTGGAAGGTGTTCACGGCCAACCGAATCGCATTGGCCTGATCCGTGACCTTGTCCAGATGGATGCCGACCGGCAGGCGCTGTCGCTCGGCAGACTCGAACCGGTTCAATCGCTCGCCCAGGGCCTGCCCGTTGACGTTCTTGCCCATGATCACGCCGACCATGATCGCCGGTATGCCATTGTCCTTGATCAGAAAATCCGGCGGATCGGCATAGCCCCGCCGCACGGTCGCGATGTCCGCCAACCGAATCACCCGGCCATCCACCGCGAGCGGCGTATCCTCGATCCGCGCGATCATGCCCGGCTGATTCGGGCGATAGCCCGCATCGATCCGCAGATACAGACGCGGACCGTCCGTTTCGATCAGACCGGCGGGTGCAACCGCGTTCTGCGCCGCCAGAGCCTGACGGACAAGCGACATCGACAGACCCAGGGTTTGCAGCTTGTGCGGATCGACATCCACATACACCCGCTCCGGCTCTTCACCCAGAATATGCGCCTTGGCCACGCCAGGAATCAGCAACGAGGCGGATCGCAACCGCTCCGCCTCACGTGCCAGTTCGCGCGGCGGCAGGCCGGGGGCGGTCAGGGCATATAGGGTGAAATACACATCGGAGAAATCGTCGTTGAAAAATGGCCCCTGCACCCCGGCGGGGAGATCGGGTGCCACATCGCCCAGATGCTTGCGCACCTGGTAGTACACGGCCTGCACCTGATCGGGCGGCGTATCCTCGCGAAAGGAGACACGCATATACACGCTACCCGGTCGGGAAACGGTCTCGACCTTGTCGAAATACGGTACGTCCTGCAATGCCTTTTCGAGCGGGTCGGCCACCTGATCCTGCATATCCCGGGCCGTCGCTCCTGGCCACTGAGCAGAAACGAGCATGACCTTGAGCGTGAATACCGGATCTTCCGCTCGCCCGAGGGATACAAATGAATAAACACCCGCCAACGCGACAAGAATGATGAAGTACAAGGTCACAGCGCGTTCACGAACGGCCAGCGCCGACAGGTTGAACCCCGAATGGCCGGTGCCAGACGAACTCACGAGCCAAGCCCCGGTTGCACCCGCACCGCCTCCCCATCGTGCAGGCGGTTGATCCCCACCGCCACGACCGGCGTGCCGATCGGGAGCGGCGTGTCGATCACCGCCCGATCGGACTCAAGCCGAGTCACCGTAACAGGCGTACGGTGCACCTTGCCGTCGCGAACCACGAAGATCTCACCATGATGCCCTTCGCCCTGCACGGCGCCGATCGGCACCGTTTTCATGGCTTGCTGCGCGGGGAAGTGGAGGGTGACCGTCTGTCCCAACCGGATGCGTGCCGAGTCAACCAATTGGTAGCGCACCGCCCAGGTCCGCGTGTGCGGGTCGGCAGCGCCCTCCGTCGAAAAGTAGGTGGCCGCGATCAATGTCTCGCTGCCGAATGCCTGGGCCTCCGCCTGTTTCGGCAAATCGACCAATCGTTGTGCAGGCACATCCACCAACACCTGGGGCGCCCCTTGGGCTGCAAGCGTCAATACGGGCTGCCCACTGGAAACCACATCGCCCCGGTCTGCCTGAAGCGCCACAACCGTGCCATCAAAAGGCGCCTTTAGCTCGGTGTACCCCAAGGCCAAGCGCGCCTGATCTAGCTGAGCGAGCGCGGCATTCTGACCGGCTTGCGCGGCTTTGAGCACGCTGCTGGCTTGATCGAAATCCTGCTGACTCGCAAGCTTCTTGGCCAGCAGGGATTGAAGACGTTGATAGTTTTGTTGTGCGAAACGCACCTGGGCCTCGATCTGATGCCATTGCGCCTCGCTTGCCGTCACGCGCGCCGCCAGCTCAGCGGGGTCGAGTCGCGCCAGAACATCCCCCGCGGACACGACCGCCCCGCGCTCCACCAGGCGCGCCGCAATGCGCCCGCCAACCTGGAAGCCCAAAGCGCTTTGGTTCTGCGCCACCACGGTTCCGGTAAGATCCGGCTGCGCCAGTGCCCCCGCCTGGATCGGCGCAGTGCGGACAATCAAAGGGGGGCCCGTCTTGGCCGAAGACGCCTGATCCTGACACCCCGACAGGCCGATACCAAGCACCATCAGAATCAATCCCAACCCATAACTTGTCGTGGGATAAACGCATCTCAACCCTTCCATCAGAACTCCTTTGCGCAAAGCGGGGGTCAATGTTGGTACACACCCATCGAGCAGTATTTGATACGGGCAAATCAGCGCCAGCCAAAAAACTCAGCCGCCTGCCATACTGATACTTTTTCCATTGGAACAATCACCCATGACGACGATTGTCTGGTTCCGTCAGGACTTGCGCCTGTCGGATCATCCCGCGTTCTCGGCCGCACTGGACAACGCGACGGAACACGACCCATGCATCATACCCGTTTACATTCTGGATGAGGGCCCAGCCCCGTTGGGCGGTGCCGCTCGATGGTGGCTTCACCACAGCCTGAGCGCACTCACAAAGGATCTCGCAACCCGAGGCAGTCGGCTGATTCTGCGCCGAGGCAACCCTGAAATCGTAATCACGGCTCTATTGCAGGAAACGGGCGCAACATCGGTGTACTGGAACCGTCGGTTCGACCCGACGGGCATTCACCAGGATCAGGCGATCAAGACGCAGCTGAAAGCACGTGGCATCGATGCCCAATCTTTTCCGGGCAATTTTCTGCATGAACCCTGGCGGGTATTGAACCGCAAGGCAGAATCCTTCAGGGTATTCACCCCCTATTGGAAGGCCCTGATCGCGGCAGGGATCGACGTACCGCCCCTGCCCCCGCTGCCGAACGCCCTGCCACCGGTTCCGTCGAACATCGCCAGCACGCCCCTCGAAACGCTGGGTCTGCTCCCCGATATTCCCTGGGACCGTGCCTTCCCCGAACACTGGCAACCAGGCGAACACGGTGCCTGGGAGGGCCTTGCGGCCTTTCTGCCAAAAATCGAATCCTATGCCGAAGGGCGCAACGCCCTCGACGGGCAAGGTGTTTCCCGGCTTTCCCCGCATCTGCGTTTTGGCGAGATCACGCCCAGGCAGATTTCGGCCGAGCTGTTCGCCCGATACCCCCATCCGCTGGAAGTCCCCGGCGTCGAACATTTCTTGCGCGAGCTCGGCTGGCGTGAATTCGGTGCCTATCTTCTGTACCACGATCCGCTATCTGAGACAGAACCCCTCAACCCCCGCTTTGCCGCCTTCCCCTGGCGCGATGCACCCAACGATCTTCGCGCCTGGCAACGCGGTGAAACCGGCATCCCCGTCGTCGATGCGGCCATGCGTGCCCTGTGGACAACGGGCTGGATGCATAATCGCGCGCGGATGATCGTGGCCTCCTTCCTGACCAAGAACCTGTTGATTGACTGGCGTTGTGGCGCTGACTGGTTCATGGATACCCTGGTCGATGCAGACTTGGCCAGCAACACAGCTGGCTGGCAATGGACGGCGGGTACGGGCGCCGATGCGGCACCGTTCTTCCGGATCTTCAACCCGATCCTGCAGGCGGAAAAGTTCGACCCTCAAGGGGATTTCATCCGCCAATGGCTGCCCGAACTCGCCCGAGCGGACACCAAGACCCTGTTCGCACCCTGGCAAGCGACGGACAGCGCCCTGAGCAAGGCGGGCATCCGATTGGGCGAAACCTACCCCGAGCCCATCGTCGATCTTGCCGCCAGCCGCCGACGCGCGCTCGACGCCTTCGCCCAAATCAAGGCCGGCGTAGTGCATGAACCTCCGCAGTAACCCACCCCCGCAGCGGACGGCCCGACGGGTACACTGTTCGCCGAATCAAAAAGCTTGAGCCGGAAATTATGTCGATATATAGTGAGAAACATATTGGTGATTTCGTGGTACCGCTGGCCCTGCGTCTCGGCGAACAGGAAATCTCGCATCGGCGCCTGAAACTGCTGGAAGCCGTACAGGCGGAAGGCTCGATCAGTGCGGCGGCCAAGGCGATCGGCATGACCTACAAGGCGGCCTGGGATGCCGTGGATGCCATCAACAATCTGGCCGGCGTGCCGATCGTGGTGGCCCAGCATGGCGGGGCCGGCGGTGGCGGGGCGGCGCTGTCGCCCGCCGGGATACAACTGGTGAGCTCGTTCAAACGTCTGGGGCATATGCAAACCCAGTTGATGGCGCTGTTCGATCAGCACGACATCAGCGGCGACCTCAACGTGATCCGGAGTCTGTTCATGAAAACGAGCGCACGGAATACCCTGTCCGGCACGATCAAATCGATCCAGCGCGGCGCCGTCAACGCGGAAGTGGTGCTCGGCATCCAGGGGAACGATGAACTCGTGGCCATCATCACCAATGGCAGTGCCGACAGCATGAACCTGACCGTGGGACAGGCCGCCTATGCGTTGATCAAGTCCAGCTTCGTGGTAGTTACCACCGAGAAGGTCAAGACGTCGGCGCGCAACCAGCTCTGCGGCACAATCGAGCGCGTGACCGAAGGCGCCGTGAATAGTGAAGTGGTCATTGCTCTGGCCGGGGGCAACACCCTGACCGCGATCATCACCGAAGGCGGTGCCGAATCGCTGGGGTTGAAGGCGGGCGAACCCGCCTGCGCCCTGATCAAGGCCAGCCTGATCATTCTGGGCGTGGATAGCTAAAGAACCGCAAGAACCGAGTCGAGCACACTCGGTTTTTTATGACCAGTCGATATATACAAGACTTAACATCGAACCGACCGCCCCTCAAGAGGAACCTGACCATGAAGAAGCTATCCGCAGCCGTTCTCGGCACAACCGTTCTGTTCGCCGCCAGCTTGAGCGCGGCGCAAGCCGACACCATCACCGTTGCGGTGGCGGCCAATTTCACCAAAGCTGCCGAGCAGATTGGTCAGGCCTGGGCAAAGAAAACCGGCAACCAGATTCGGTTCTCGTTCGGCCCGACCGGCGGGCTGTTTGCCCAGATCAACAATGGTGCCCCCTTCGATGCCTTCCTGGCGGCCGACACCCGGCGCCCTGAACTGCTCGTCAAGGCCGGCAAGGCCACGGACGCCTTTGTCTATGCCCAGGGCACGATCGCGCTGTACAGCAAGACCCTGCCGGTGAAGGCGGATTACGCCAGGATTCTCAAGGCGGCCGATTTTGCACATCTGGCCATCGCCAACCCCAAGAGCGCCCCTTATGGCGCGGCTGCCGTTGCGGTGATGCAGAAGATCGGCGTGTACCAGAATCTGCAACAACAGAAGAAAATCGTGGATGGCGAAAGCATCTCGGCGACCTTCCAGTTTGTGATGACCGGCAATGCCCAACTGGGCTTTGTGGCCTTGTCCCAACTCGCGGATCCGGCCAGCCCGGCCAAGAACATCGGGCAATACTGGGTACCGCCCCAAAGCGACTATCCACCGATCGAGCAGGCGGCCGTACTGATCAAGGACACAAAACATGCCGCGGCGACCCAGAGCTTCCTGACCTATCTGCGCTCACCGGCCGCGACCAAAATCATCCAGAACTATGGATATGCACTGCCGAAACCGGCGAATGGGGCATAAATGGCCTATCGGCCGTGCGCGATCGGATGATTGGCGGTGGCCGGGCATGACAATTCTCGACCGACCGGAACAACCAATCGGACGACCCGTCAGCCCCCACGATTGGCAACAACGCGCAGATCGGTCGCTTTTATCGTACCCTCTGCCTTATTTCTCCCTCCGCAACCCAAGGCCGAACTGACCGATGCAGATTTTTGGTTCCTCTCTGGATGTCGACCCGATTCTCCTGACACTGGAGGTCGCCAGCATCAGCACGGTCATCCTGTTGCTGATCGGCACGCCCATCGCATGGTGGCTGGCCCATACACGCTCTCGGGCCCGAATATTTTTCGAGGCGCTGGTCTCCCTGCCGCTGGTCCTGCCGCCCACCGTGCTGGGTTTTTATCTCATCATCGCGCTCAATCCCAACGGGGAAATCACCCAATTTCTACGACACTTCGGTTTTGAGGGGCAACTCACGTTCAACAAAACCGGCCTGATCATCGGTTCGGTCATTTATTCCCTGCCGTTTACCGTGCAGCCGATCATGGCCGCGTTCGAAGCATTGCCGGGGCAGGTTGTGGATGCCGCCCGAACCCTACGCGCATCGTTTTTCGATCGGTTCTTCACGGTGATCGTGCCGTTAGCACGGCAGGGGTTCATCGTCGGCGCGGTATTGACCTTCGCGCATACCGTCGGTGAATTCGGGGTGGTGTTGATGGTCGGCGGTAATATCGAAGGCCAGACCCGCACCGTGTCCATTGCGATCTTCGATCACGTCGAATCCTACGAATATGCAGCGGCCCACAGCCTGTCGCTACTGATGCTGCTGTTCTCGATGCTGGTGCTGATGCTGGTCTACGCGCTCAATCGCAGCCTTCAAATCAGGCAGGACTAGCCCATGATCCACGGTCACCTGCAGCTTTCCCTCACGAACTTCACCCTGGACTCGACGCCGTTCGCGTTCGCCAGTGAGGGCGTCACCGTCCTGTTCGGCCGTTCCGGTTCCGGCAAATCCACCCTGCTACGCGCGATGTCCGGACTGGACAAGCGCACCCACGGCCAGCTCTGTTTTCAGGACGAGGTCTGGCAGACGGGTAAAAAATCCCTGCCCGTCGAACGGCGCGATATCGGTTTCGTGTTCCAGAGCGCCGCCCTGCTCCCCCACAAAAATGTACAGGGCAATCTGGACTATGCGCGGCGGCGCGTTCCGAAGGATCGGCAACATGGCCCGGGGTTTGAAGAGATTATCGACCGGGTGGGCATCAGCCATCTGCTCGACCGACCGACCAACAACCTATCCGGCGGGGAACGGCAACGCGTGGCGATTGCCCGCGCCCTGCTGATGCGCCCACGACTGCTGATGATGGACGAACCGCTTTCTGCCCTGGATTGGCAGGCCAAAAGCGAACTGCTTGGCCTGATCGAATCCGTGATCGCGGAATACCGTATCCCGACCCTGTACATCACTCATGCACCGATCGAAGTCGAACGCCTGGCGGACCGGGTTGTCTTCATGGCCGGCGGGCGCATCACTTCGATAGAAACGCTCACCGAAGCGACCAGCCGGGTCGACTCCCCACTATTCACGGAAGAAGGGCCGGTTTCGGTATTGCACGGGACGATCGGCGCAATCGAACCGGATGGCCTGGTACCCTTCCGATCGAAACAGGCTGATGCCTTTACGTTCTGGGTCAGTGCGCACAGCGACGCCATCCCCTCGGATGCAAATCCTCATGGCCTGCACTCAAAAACCACGCGGCTACGCGTACTAGCACGAGATGTCGCCATTGCGAGTCAGCGCCAGGAAGGCATCAGCATGTTGAATCAGCTCGCCTGCACCATTACATCGATTGCCATCGACACGACAGGTCGCCGCTCCGGCCGAGCGGTGGTATTTCTCGAACTGATCGATGGGCAACCGCTGCTCGCGGAACTCAGCCACCGTTCGGTCGAGCAACTGGGGCTTGTTCACGGTCAGCGGGTTTTTGCCCTGGTCAAAACGGCCGCCCTGATCGATCCCTAACCCCCCCGACCCACTGCGGTGAACCGCCTGCCGCTACCGATCGACATAGACCGGCGGGATATCGACGGGGGCGTGTTCGATCACCGCCCCACATCCCGCCAGCGCACCAGCAACAGGCGGGCACTGAGATTGATGGCCAGTACCATCAGGGTAATCAGCAGCGCGGCGGCATAGGCAAGTTGGTGTGCCGAGGCATAAGGCTCGCCGATAAAACTCCAGATCACATAGGTGAGATACCCGACCCCTTCGTGCGTGAAGTGACCGTTCCAGAGATAGTTCGACCAGCCAGCGGTATACAGCAGCGGGGCTGTTTCGCCCAAGGCAATGGCCAATGCCATCAGGATGCCGGTCAAAACTGGAGTGCGGGCAGTGGGCAATAAGACCCGCCACACCACACCGCCTTCAGGGCAACCCAGGGCATAAGCGGACTCACGCAGTGCGATCGGCACCGCACGAAATGCCATCTCGCTGGTTCGGGCAATATAGGGCAACATCATGATGGCCAGGGTGATCGATCCCGCCAGCAGGGAGAACCGCCACCCGAAGCCGATCACCATGGTGATATAACCGAAGTAGCCCAGAACGATCGAGGGCACTCCAACGAGCACATCCGACAAAAACCGGGCGACCTTCGCCGCAAGTCCATCCCCATGCTCCGAAAGATAGACTCCAGCGCTCACACCAATAGGCACGGCTATCACAAGCGCCAGCCCGGAAAGCAGCAATGAGCCGACAATCGCATTGCGCAGCCCTCCGGCGATGCCCTGAGCATCCGTCGTGAATATCGTCAGATGAAGTGCGGGTAAGCCGTGCACAAAGACATAAGTCAGAATATGCAGCAGCACAAACCCCAGCAGGGCAAAACTCAGGGCCGTGGCGCCCCACATCACCCCATCCGCCACACGACGACGCAGACGGATGACATGGCGAGAGGGCGTGTTGATTTTTTCGTTCATGCGCGATGCCCCGACAGCCACAACACCCCGCGGGCCGCCCCGTTGACTAGCACCGAGATGACCATCAGCAGCAAGGCGATCTCGGCCAGAGCATGCACCGCCATGCCGGTTGGATCCTGCATCGCACTATCGAGTTGGGAGGCGATAAACGCCGCCATCGTCGATATCGGGTCGTAGATGTTTTTCGGCAGGCTGTTCAGCGCATTGCCACTGACCATCAGGACCGCCATGGTTTCCCCCAAGGCTCGGCCAAAGGCCAGCACCGTCACACCAATGATCAGATTGCGCTGCCCGGGCAGCAGGATCTGCCGGACGATTTCCATGCGCGACGCGCCCATGCTCGCGCCCGCTTCGCGCAGGGCAGACGGGGTAGCGACCAGCGCATCGCGCAAACTGGCGGCGATGAGCGGCACCACCATGAACGCGAGCAGAATACCGGCCGTCAGCAGTCCATAGCCACTGCCTGACGGGCCATGAAAGATCGGCACGAATGTCCCCAGTGACTGCTCGAGCCAAGGATAGACATGCCGCCCCAGCAACGGGATCAGCACGAGATAGCCCCACAGGCCATACACCACGCTCGGTACAGCGGCCAACAGTTCCACCAGGAAAGATCCGAGGGTACGCGCCGGGCCGCGCAAACCTTCGGCCAGAAAAATGGCGGAAAGAATGCCAAACGGCACGGCCAATATCAGGGCAATCAGGGATGTCAGCAGCGTGCCCACCACAAGGAATAACACCCCATAATCCGCTCGGGGAAGCACTTCCTGGCCACGCACCATCACCGGGTCTGCATACATATTGCCCAGATTCCAGCTGTTGTGGATCAGGAAGCCGAGCCCATTAAACGTGATGGCTGGCCACGCCGCGTGCAGCAGGAAAACCACGATCACCAGCAGGGAAAGCGGCAGCAGGCCGGCAATCAATCCAAGACCCCAGCGAAATCGGAAGCGAGAAAAAACGTGAACCATGCATGTACCTTGTAACTGAACCGATCGATGCCCGATGGCACTCATGGCTGAAAAAAGGGCGTCCCTTTGTTCAGCCGCTGAAATGCAAAAGGGCGGGCAGATCACAATGAGCATGCCCGCCATTCTTGTCCGCACCGATCGACCACAGAGTCGTTTCGGTCGGACAGGTCATTACGCGTGGATCTTGTCGATCTGCGTGGTGGACTGCTTGACCACGCTCGGCGGCAGGGCCACGAAGTTGACCGACTTCATGAAGTGTTCGGCATTGCCTCCCTTCGAAGAAATGGCCCAGGACAACAGGCTCTTCAATGACGAACTCATCTCCTGTGAAGGCTGGTGGCTATCAACCAGAGCATATTCATAGTTGATGATCGGGTAACTTTCCGCACCCGGTGCAAAAATCAGGCTGATCCGCTGATCGGCCGGAGTTTTCGGCACCATGGAGGCAGCAGCGGCCTTCACATTGCGGATCTCGGGCAGCACAAAATGCCCCGCCTTGTTCTCGATGCGCGCTTCGCCCAGATGGTCATCCATAATCTGCTTCTTGAAGCTCACGCCGATATAAGCCACCGAATAGGGATTGTTCTTCAGCGCATCGACCATGCCGGGATTGCCCACCGCGCCGATATTGCCCTGAACCGGTGCCCAGCTGACTGAGGTGCCATAGCTGTACTTGTCCGACCACCAGGGCGTCGAATCACTCAGGTATTGCGTGAAAATGAAGGTATCGCCCGAACCATCGGTGCGATGAATGGCCACGATGCTGTGGTCAGGGAGCTTCACACCGGGGTTCAGCTTGGCGATGGCGGGATCGTTCCACTTGGTCACCTTACCGGCGTAGATGTCCGCCAGAACAGGGCCACTCAGTTTCAGATGGTCGCCATTCAATCCCGGTACGTTGTAGTTCACCATCTGGCTGGAAATCGCCATCGGGATATTCAGCATGCCGGGATGCTGTTTCATTTGCGCGCCGCTCAGATAGGCATCCGAGGCGCCGATCTGTGCCAGGCCCTGCATGGACTGCGCCTGGCCGGTACCGCTACCGGTACTGGCCGTGGTGAGTTGAACGCTTGAATGTTCCTTTGTGTACACGGGCTGCCACAAGTTGAACAAGGGATACAGCAGACTCGAACCGGTTTCCAGAATAGATACCGAACCCGCCTGGGCGAGCCCGGCAGACATCAACGCAGAACCGGCAATCACGCCGACCATCGCCACACGCAGTACAGACTGTTTGAATACAGGCTTCAGAGACATAACAACCCCCTAATTTGGATCAGCATAAAACTAAACAATGAAAATAGTGTTTAGTCTCAATTAGGAGGATTGCGATCAATAAAGTTTTTGAATTTTTTGTGAATATTCGATGACCATATCATGACAGCCAATGCCGCAGCCGCGCCCATCCGGGAGCACACGAACAAACTGGAACTTACTTATCGCCCGGTGACAACAATCGCCAGGCACGATCGCCCAGCATGGTCAGGAATACCGGCAAGCCGGCGAGCAGATAGAAGTAGTAGGTCATCATCCGCCAGAGCAACAGCGACAAGCCAATCGTCTCCGCATCAAGAAACGGAGACAGCAGCGCCGCATAACCAAGCTCCACCCCGCCCGCGCCGCCGGGCAGGAAGCTGATCTGACCGAACAGCAACAGCACACCCTGCACCGCAAACAGATAGGACCAGGGCACCGAGGAACCAATGAAACTGATAATGACCGCCAGAATGCTGTAGCGCAGCAGCCAGTGCCCGGCACAGAACATGAACAGCAATAGCAACTGCCAGCGTGGCAACTGCAAAACCAATCGCACCCCCTGACGGAACTGCATCAACCAGCGCGCCATACGACGACGACGGTGCGCCGACAAACGAAAGGGTCGGAGAACCCGGCCGAAGAGTCGAATCAAAAGGCGGTGTTCGCGCAACAACAGCCAGAATAACCCCGCGCCCATCCCGAAGAGGCTGAGGGTCACGGCCAGCAACCACGCCGGATCGCTGAATCCACCATGCAAGGCCAACGAGAGCAGTGCCACGGGAAATGCCACCACGAAAAACACGCCATCCATGAAGTGGTCGATGGCATACATCGCCGCCGCATGCGCGGTGCGAATACCACGCTGCTTGAGCAGGGCCACATAGGTGAGTGCTCCACCTGCACCCGCTGGCGAAGCGGCGCCTGCAAACTCGGTGGCAATGACCGCACCGAGACCCCAGAGCGGCGGGACTTGCCCGCCCATGCCCGCAGCCAGCAGTCGCAGCCTAAAACTGTTGAACACCCAACCCAGCAGCACCATCCCCACCAAAAGCGCGATCCAGCCCGGTGCAATCTTGGGCAGATCGACCAACAGGTTACGACCACCCAAGACCAACGGAACGGCGAGACTCGCCACGATTGCCAGCAACAGCATCCAGAGCAGACGACGTCGATGTCGATTCATCGCCAAGCCACCAACCCCGATTTCGTCGTACCGGACCGCTGCTCGAGCACCCGGGCCAATGCCTGCTGCCAGAAAGCCACCGCCTGAGGCCAGTCGACATCCACGGGGTGAAGCCCCAGCCGAATGGGTACGGATTGACGCGATGGGTGCAGCAGGGTGGCCAGCAATCGCTGGTTATAGATTTGGGAAAGTTGCCGGCGCCACGCCGCACGAACGCTCCAGACCAACGACGTGGCCGCCGTTTCGTGGCCGCCCTGTAGATCGAACAGTCCGGTTCGCGTGGCGAACCAGTCGAAGCCCAACATATTCAGCGCCGTGCGCGTTCCCGGGCTGGTAAGCCAGGCGGGCGCCACAAACCCGCTCGATTGCCAACCGCAGGCAGACAACTCTTGCAAGCCCGACGAGAGCAGGTGTATGGCTTCATCCGTGCTCAAACGGGCGAACTCACCTTCCACGGTATAGACGCGCCGCTCGACCCAATCGCGCAGACCCGAGACAGGACGATCATCGGCATGCGCATAGCCATGCAGGACGACCTCGTCACCCAGAAGCAGACGTTGATCGATCCAGGCACGGAAGGCCGGATAGGCACTCAGGGCGTCCGCCCCATGGTAACGGGGCACCACGAGCAGCGTGACCGGCATCGGGCCACGCGGGGTGATCCAGGGAGAGAGGGCATCGAGCAACGCCTCGCAGCGGGCCTGTGTTTCAGGCGCCACATCATGCAGCACGAGCGCGGCCGGCGCTGCATTGGCACGGGGCAAATTCACCGCAACAACTCCAAGGGCCGCTCTTCGATCACGCCGTGCCGCTGTAATTGTGTCAATTTCCCGAACATCTGCCCGAAACGCGCCGTCCAACCGAAGTGACGAACGACACGCGCACGCGCCGCCCGTCCGAGCGCGGCATGATCACGCGCAAAGACCGATTCAACAGCCGCCACGAACGAGTCGATACTATCCGGCTCGGCCAACGCGCCCACCGAGTCATCCACCAGTTCCGGCACGGCTGAACTGTTGATGCCAATCACGGCAAGACCCGCCGCCATGCCCTCGGCAATCACCAGGCCGAAGGTTTCCTGGTCCCCCGCATGCACAAGCGCATCGCTACTGGCCAACAGGGCTGCCAGCACCGCTGTATCCGAAACATAATCCACCACGGTCAGGGGAATGTCCGCCACACGCGGCATGTCTGGGCCAATCAACAGCAAATGATAGGGCGCACCCAGTCGGCGCACCGTTTCGAACAGGGTAGACAGATTTTTCTCGATGGCATTACGTCCGGCATAAACCAGCACCCGTGCTTCGTCGGGAATCCCAAGATCACGTCGCACCGACATGGATCGGCGCTCGGGGGTGAACATGACCGTATCCACACCCAGCGGTTGCACCGTCACCTTCGGCAAACCCAATTCCCGCAGTCGCTCGGCCATGATCTGGCTGGGTGCAAACACCCAGTCGTAGTGCCCGTAAAGATGCTGGATATAACGCCGGACCGGTTCACGGGTCCAGTTGCCAAAGCGCAGCGCCGTCATCCGGCTCAGATCGGAGTGAAAAAAACCGATCACGGGCACATCCAGTTCCCGGGCGGCGCGAACGGCTGCCCAGGCCAAACGATAGGGATCACCTGCCTCGATCACATCAGGACGGATTTCCTTGAGGGTATCGATCCAGGGCTGCAGGCGCAGCGGAAAACGGTAACCCTTCCCACCGATCAGCTTCAGCGCCGGACAAGTGTATGTAGAAAGCACCCCATCCATTGTATTCGTCGCCGTGTCGCCCGGGACGAGCAGGCTGTGCCGTAACCCTGGGTGCGACGCACAGTAGGCGCGCTTGGCCAGAATATAGCGCCGGACCCCACCGGACGCCGGCCCCCAGAACATGGTGATGTCGGTCAGATGCACATCATGCTCGTATGATGTGGCAGAAGAGAAAACGGATTCAGAAGCATGCATCCACCTGCGTGACTGGATAAAAGTGGCAGCAATTTAACGTACCCGGTCGACAAAACAAATCAGTTTAACGTTTAAATGCCAGCCTACCCCGCGCGACGCTGCACCGATTCAACAGCCGGAAGCCGTTGCAGCCGCTTGATCAGCTCACGGCTATCGAAGTTTCCCGGCAACTCCAGCATCAGGTTCAAGTCGGTCAGACCGGTATTCCGCTCATGTCGGCTTCGACTCTCGATTACCCGTGCCTTGAAGGGAGACAAGACCGGCCCGAGGTCGGCCCAGAATCGCGGGACATCTTCGATCAGCAGGTCAAGTTTCAGCTGATAACCCCAGATCCGCCCCGCACTGGGCCAATCCACCGACAGGATGCGCTCCGGATAGGCCTGCTGCAAATGCCGGATGTTGCTACAGCCGGGCTTGTGCAACCTCAACCCTTGCCCACGCGTGATGAATGCAAGGACGGGCTCGCCCGGCTGCGGATGGCAACAACCAGCGGGTTGCGCCTTCAGCCCATCCAGCGCCAATTCAGCGACCGGCAGAACAGGGGCACCCTGTGGAAAAGGCATATCGGCCTGAGGTACCGTTGGCGGAGGCTGTCGCATCGCACGTGCGGCATTAAGCAAGGTGGCGGAATCGATCCGATGACGCCCGACGGCCTCAAACAAAGCCTCGTCACTCTTCAGGCCCAAAGAGGCCGTCACCGCGGTTCGCTCGGTTCGATTCAATCCCAGTCGGCGGAAGAGGCGCTCACACTGCAATTCCCCCGTTTGTCGGGCCGCGGATTGTTCCTGTTTGTGGAACCAGTTGCGCACCTTGGCGCGGGCGCTCGCCGACATCAGATAACCGGCACCGGCCTGGGCCCACTCCCGGTTGGGCGCGGGTTGAGACTGGGTCAGAATTTCGATGCGATCCGCCTGCTGCAACGGGGTTTTCAGCGGCACGATCTGTCCATTGATCTTGGCACCCTTGCAGCGGTGTCCGAGCAGCGTATGCACTCGATACGCATAGTCGAGAACCGTCGAACCCGAGGGCATGGGGAAGATGTCGCCCTCCGGGGTGAACACATACACCTGGTCGACCTCCGGCCGCGCGGGTTCTCCGGTAGCTAGTGCCAGACGCAACCGATTCAGCTCTTGGGTGAAGACATCTTCCGAGGCCGCCCCCCCTTCCTTGTAACGCCAGTGGGCCGCAATACCGAGTTCCGCCTGTTCATGCATCGTTTGAGTTCGAATCTGCACCTCCACAATCTTGTCATCCAGAGCATGAACTGCCGTGTGCAGCGATTGATAGCCATTCTCCTTGGGGCGGGCAATATAGTCGTCGTATTCACTTTCAATCGGCGTGAACAGGTGGTGTACGACGCTTAAGGCGGCATAGCAATCCGCAATCGTATTCACTTCGATACGCAAGGCCCGCACGTCGAACAGACCGTCAAACCCCAGCTGTTTGCGCTTCATCTTGCCCCAGATGCTGTAAATATGTTTCGGGCGCCCATAGATGTCGGCATCAATATTCGCATCGGATAGCGCCCTTTGAAGCATTTCCTGAACCCGCACGATATAGGTTTCACGTTCGTCCCGACGCTCGTCCAGCAAACCTGCGATCCGTTTATACGTCTCCGGTTCCAGATGTCGAAATGCCAGATCCTCCAGCTCCCACTTAACCTGCCCAAGCCCGAGTCGATGGGCAATCGGCGCATAGACATCCAGTGTCTCGGCGGCAATCGCCCGACGCTTGTTGATATCCGACTCGAACGGCAAACCGCGCAAGCGCTCCAGACGATGAACCAACTGGATCATCATCACCCGAACATCACTGATCGAACTAAGCAGCAGTCGGCGCAAGTGCTCCAGCCAAGCCGCTTGCTGGTGACTACGGTACTGCTCCCCCAACTGCAGCAAATGCTGCAACTGAGTCACGCGATCGGCCACAACCTCGCCATAATCGTGCGACAAAGTCCGTGCATCTAGTTTTCCAAGCAGCCGTGGATCTGCCAATATGCAGGCCAGAATCGTGTCTCTATCCGCACCGATATCCAGAAGCACCAACGCTGCCCGCGGCCCGCGTGCACGGGTGACATTTCCATCCCATACCACCCCGGCCAGCGCGCAGGCTTTCTGCACGGCAGCATCATTGTCCATCCGCGCGCCCAGCGCCTGGCACAACATTTCATTGGATTCATCCAGCGCGTAACGCATCAGGAAAGTCTCGATAGCCACATTGAAATACAATCATCAAATACTAGGCGCAAAATCGCCAGCGGTAAGGCACGAATGCAACGATCAACCGTCAGAATGCGTGCAATCGAGCCTTTTAAATATCCTCATAATCTGACATCTGTTTGCATGAATACGCTGTACGACAAAGTAATCGGTTCGAAACTTGTCCCGGGCCCAGTCAAAACGCGCTATTTGTCCTAGAATTGCCCCAATGTTTTCACTTCACACCGAGTAACAACCATGTCAACCAGCGAAATCCAGACCTTCGACCTGCATGCCGAGCATCACCGGATCAACCGAAATTCTTGGCTACGTGCCTCCGTAATGGGCGCCAACGATGGGATCGTTTCGGTATCCAGTCTGATGCTGGGCTTCATTGCATCAAATGCCAACAATCAAACGATTGTCCTCGCCGGCATCGCGGGGCTCGTGGCCGGTGCGATGTCGATGGCCGCGGGTGAATATGTCTCGGTACAATCACAAAAAGATACCGAGCAGGCCGATCTGGCGCAGGAGGCACATGAGATCAAACACAACTATGAATTCGAACTAGGTGAACTGACTGCCATTTATGTAGAGCGCGGACTCTCCGAAACGCTGGCGTCCCAGGTCGCGCGGGAACTCATGGAGAAAGATGCCTTGGGGGCACATGCCCGTGACGAACTGGGCCTCCACGAAATTACACGCGCACGCCCCCTGCAGGCAGCCGGCTCTTCCGCCGCCGCGTTCTCCGTTGGTGCGGGTCTGCCCCTGCTTACCGCCATTTTCGTACCCAACACTTGGTTGTTCGGTTCTGTCATTACAACAACCTTGCTCGCACTGGTGGTTCTGGGCGGGCTCGCCGCATGGACCGGCGGCGCCTCGATCGTGCGCGGCGCCTCACGGGTGCTTGTCTGGGGCGTACTTGCCATGGCGGCCACCTCATTCATCGGTCACCTGTTCGGCATTAACGCCTAACGTGTGAATACAGGGTATGACTTAAGCCCGGGCCACCACTGTCAGGAGGTAATGGACGTGAAAATGACCAAACCCAATAACCTGGGTCATCACGCAACATTATGGATCGGTCTTTGTCTGGTCAGCATTTCGTCAATGGCACATGCGGACATGGGGAACAGCCTGGGGCAACGTATCGCCGAGCAAGGTATCGATAACATGCCAAGTTGCGCCGTCTGCCATGGTATGCACGGTGAAGGAGACAAGACCGCGGGCTATCCGCGCCTTGCGGGGATGAGCGCGGCATATCTACTGAACCAGTTGAATCATTATGCCATCGGCACCAGAGCCAACCAGGCAATGCAAATGTACAGCCGGACCCTGACCTTATCGCAAAGACGAGCCGTAGCCACATTCTATGCGGCTAAACCGGGACTATCGGTCCAAACACTTGTTACGCAACCTGATATGGCCGCACAGGGAACCAACCTTCTGACGCACAATGACTGGTCGCGTGAAATTCCATCCTGCTTCAGTTGCCATGGCGACAAAGGGGCCGGGACAGAACTCATCCCCGCCATTGCCGATCAACCGGCACGGTACATCATCACCCAGTTGAATCACTGGAAAACGGGCACACGCCCCGTCGAGGCCGGTGATCCGATGGCGATCATCTCAAGCAACATGTCCCCCATCGAAATTTCCAACATTGCGCGATATTTGGCGCACGACGTGCCTAAAAACCCTTAGAAAACCGCAGACAAATCCCTCAAAAACCCCGTCTCGACCACGACGGAGTTAATTTAAAGAGTTCTTAGCATCTGAAAAACCAACGAGATTAAGCCCCCCGTCATTAATGACGGGGGGCTTAGAATTGGGTGCCTGGCATTGACCTACTTTCACATGGGGAGACCCCACACTATCATCGGCGATGCAGCGTTTCACTTCTGTGTTCGGGATGGGAACAGGTGGTTCCACTGC
>DATKTJ010000053.1:0-2543 GCA_035531235.1 Halothiobacillus sp.
AACACAGTCCCGATTTTGGATCATTTGGCCGAATTCGTGGACATTCGTTAGATGGAATGGACCGTCCGGATCGAGGGTTCGATGCGGGCAACTGGTAGCCGGTTGCCACCACAGTTACCAGGCAGGACGGCAACAATCGCAGGCAATGCAGTTGCATTGACATGGCAAGGCGATTGCATTACCATGCAAGACATCTGCACCTTTGACCGGAGAGCGCCATGGCTACCACCCTCGAAGTCGAATCCACGCTAACTGACCGCTACCAAACCACGGTGCCGGAGACCGTCCGCCGGGCCCTCCGGCTGGGCAAGCGCGACAAGATCCACTACACCATCCGCGCCGGTGGCGAGGTCGTGCTGACGCGCGCCGAGGACTCCGAGGAAGACGATCCGGTGCTCGGCAAGTTCCTGGGCTTCCTGGCCCGCGACATCGCCACGCATCCAGAGCGCCTGCAGGCCATCGATGTCAGCTTCGTGCAGCGCCTCCAATCGCTGACCGGCGGCATCGAAGTCGATCTCGATGCCCCCTTGTCGGCAGACGATGAATGAGCTCGAGCAAGCTCGCGCCCTTGGTCATTCATGGCTGGACGGTTTTTGCCCACCCGCTATTCCTCGCGCATATTGAGACTTTGGCCCAGCAGGTCGAGGCCCTCAAGAAAAAGGATCCAGTCGGATACGTGAAAAAGAACGCCAATAAGCGACTGGCGGCGATCATCAAACTGGCGTTCGACGCCATCCCGCAAGACCCGACACGGCCAGAGTACCGTCAAGGCAACACCCTCGGTGAAGATCACAAGCACTGGTTCCGCGCCAAGTTTTTCCAGCAATATCGGCTGTTCTTCCGCTACCACGCGCCGAGCAAGGTGATCGTGCTCGCCTGGGTCAATGACGAGGACACCAAGCGCGCCTATGAGAGCAGTGACGACGCCTATCGGGTGTTCCGAAAGATGCTGGAAAACGGCCATCCTCCGGATGACTGGAACCAGTTGCTGGCCGCGGCACGCGCCGAGGGGCAGCGACTACAGCGATTCGCTGCTGGCATTGCACCGTAAGGCTTGGCTTCTGCGGCAAACAGAGTTGTCATGGGGTCAGTTCCAAATGTAGGCCAAAAGGCTGTGGCTACGTTTGGTCTGATGGACAGGGAAGATTCCGATGGTGTCCCTCTTGGAAGGGAAAAGGGCGGCTAAGCCCGGCAAAAATGCTGGCGTAATGTTGGCGAACTGGCGCCCAAACAGCCCAAAAACACCCCAAAAAAAGCCAGCATGCGCTGGCTCTTTCCTTACAAATCAACAGGTTATTGGTGGAGGCGGCGTCCACCTGTAACCAGTTTCATGCTGTCCGATACCGTACACAAAACCCTTTACAATCCATTGCATTGCAGCAAACCCTGTCCTATACTGTCCGCATTGAACCGGCTTAATCCACTGTTTAGGGTAAGACGAAAGGTAAGACCGAGATTAGGGGGGACGCATGGCGATACACAACCTGGACGACACGACACTGAGGAGCGCCAAAGAGGGTGTTTATTCAGATGGCGGCAATCTCTATCTGAGGGTACGCAAAAGCGGCAGCAAGGCATGGGTGTTCCGGCACAAGGTGGACGGCAAGCCGCATGAAATCGGCATGGGTGCATATCCCGCCAAGTCTCTAGCGAAAGCGCGGAAAGATGCCACGAAGATGAGGGAGTATATCGCTGAGGGCAAAGACCCGGCTCACGTCATCACTCCGCCTGTCATTGCAGAAAAAAAGACATTCAAGGAATTGGCGGAAGATCACATTGCGGCGAAGTCGGTCGAGTGGCGGAACGAGAAACACACATGGCAGTGGACCCGCTCTCTGGAGATGTTCGTATTCCCGACGATAGGCAGGCTGACCCCGGACAAGATCACCGATGACCACATTCTACGGGTACTGACTCCGATATGGACCACCAAAACAGAAACAGCTACCAGGGTTCGCCAGCGCATCGAGGCCGTGATGAGCCGCGCCATCACCCTGAAAATGAGGGACCGCAGCGAAGGCAACCCCGCAGCGTGGAAAGACCATCTTGAACACCTGCTACCGGCGCCAAAGAAGATTCAGAAGGTAGAACATCACCCGGCCATCGTGCACGGCGATTTGAGCGCCCTACTCTCTCAGCTTCGGACTGTTGAAAGTGTCGGATCGTATTGTCTGCAATTTATCTCCATGACCGCCGTTCGGTCTGGTGAAGCGCGGGGTGCGACGTGGGATGAGTTCGACCTGCTGAACAAAACGTGGACCATCCCCGCCAGCCGCATGAAGATGAATAAGCCGCATATAGTGCCCCTCTCAGCACCCGTTATGGCGATTCTCAGGCACATGATGCAGGTGGGCACACAACACGTATTCGCCAGCCCTACGAAGCCCCGGCAGCCTATCAGCGACATTGCCGTCATCACCACCCTGCACAGGCTCCGCCCTGACATCACCGTCCACGGTATGCGCTCCGCCTTTAGAGATTGGTGTTCAGAAGAAACCAGCGCCACAAACGAGGTTATCGAGATGAGTCTCGCGCATGCCATC